>DATGYA010000510.1:0-6317 GCA_035298405.1 Kamptonema sp.
CCAGCTCCCCCATCCCCCTGCTGCCTCTCTTTCCAAGTCAGGGGAATGCCTGCTAAATCTAGCATTTCGAGGATGTTGGTAGCTCCTAGTTCGTAGCTGAGGCTGAAGCCCAGGATGTCGAAGTCTGTGAGGGGGCGTTTGGATTCAACGGCAAATAAAGGTGTATTTGTGGAGCGGAGTTTGGCGGATAAGTCTGCTGCTGGTAAGTAGGCGCGATCGCATAGTTGTCGGGGTACAGCATTTAAGATGTTGTACAGGATGATATGCCCCAAATTTGAAGCGCCAACTTCGTAAACTTCCGGATATGTTAAAACCCAGCGGACTGTTGCGGTGTCCCAAGGTTTATGTACTGCTCCTAACTCGTTTCCCAAATAACGAGCCGGCTGTTTGATTTCCGGTGTAATTAATTTCTCTACTGCAACTGGCACGGCTCTACTCGCTATCTATTTGGGATTTTTTATAGCGTACCTTAAAAATGCCAATATGCAAATAGGGAGAAAATAGAGACAAGTTGGCTAATACTAAGTAGTAAGTCCAAGATTGTTGCTGTTTGCGATCGCAGTTTCAAAGTCAGTAGCATTATCAAAAATCTCAAAAACTCGGTCTAACTGGCTGAGTTCAAAGATCATCCTAATGGCAGAAGAAACTGAACAAATACTAAATCTTTTATTTAAGTTCTTAGCTGTTTTGAGACAGGAAACTATCGCTAGCAATCCTGCACTATCTAAAAATTCTACTTTTCCCATATCCACTAGCAAGGCAGAAAGACTGGGATTGCCAAATGCTGCGCTTGCTTGGCTATTGAAATCTCTAACGGTGGCGGCATTTAAGTAGCCTTGGGGTTGAATAACTGTAATTAGTTCGCGGGGAGCAAGTGCGTGCATAAGTCAAACCTCTGGGTACTACATATTTTCAACTGGAGCGCTGAGCAAAAGTTGGTTCAAGACGTGAGTTTATACTTACGTATTCTCCCTGAGCTTAACGCAGTATTACAGATACTGACTAGGTATTCTGCGTAAATTCACTGAATCTTTATGGTTTTGTACCCCATTTTTAAAGTTTTTGTAAAGCTTGGCAAAATAAATGTAAGTAAATATACTAAATTTTAATTTCAGATTAGGTATATCTATTTTCTAGATCCGTCTCATCAGATACGCCAAATCCTAGCTTTCCCTCAACTCTAAAGGATGTGACAAGGATGTGACAAGCATCACTTGCGGTTCCACTCTAAGATCACGAGTCGGGTTTGGTTTTTAGTCCAGTATTGATATATGTGGAGTTCTCCTAACTACTATGCAAGCTACTCATGCTATTCGTAAACTTGTAGAAAAAGCCCTCTACATTAAGAGGTTGACCCCCGATCTCGAAAATGAGATTAACAACGAACTGACACGAGTGGGTTATATCTCTGATGTTGATTTTGAGGCATTGGAGTTATTAATGGATGAGATGGATGCGGGGCGGATTAAGTTAGTACCTAGCTCTTAGTTGAAGCCGAAGAGGATTGCCAGATTCGGGTGCACAAGAAAATCATACAGTAATTATCCTCTCTCTGCATTCTCTGTGCCTTTGCATTTGCAAGGCGAGATGTTATTCTATCGCTTTTTTGACAAAAATAACTTACCTTGGCGGTAAACTGTCATTGGTGCTTTGAATCACCCAGCCCTCTATTGTAGTTCGCCATGCAGTTTGCCAAGCGTTTAGAAAAAATACCCCCTTATCTGTTTGCTGAGATTGACCGGAAACGAGATGAGTTAGTCGCCAAAGGGGTAGACATCATTAATATGGGAGTTGGAGATCCAGATAAGCCAACTCCCGCTCACATTGTCAAGGCGATGCAGGAAGCGATCGCCGATCCTTCGACGCACAATTACCCCCCATACCAAGGTACAAAAGATTATCGACAGGCGGTTGTCGCCTGGATGGAACGCCGCTTTGGAGTTAAAGGTTTAAACCCAGATACGGAAGCGGTTTCTTCAATTGGTTCTAAGGAATCGATTCACAACACTTTTTTGGCTTTTGTGGAACCAGGAGACTACACGCTGATTTCCGATCCTGGCTACCCAGTATACCGCACTTCGACAATTTTTGCTGGGGGCGAGCCTTATCCGATGGCTTTGAAAGCGGAGAATCGATTTTTGCCAGATTTGAGTGCTATTCCAGAAGAGGTGGCGAGAAAAGCTAAGTTGATGTGGATTAATTATCCTAATAATCCAACAGGCGCGATCGCAACTTTGGCAGATTTTGAGAAGTTGGTAGCTTATTGCAAAAAGTACGATATTTTGTTGTGCCACGACCACGCTTATTCGGAGATGGCTTACGATGGTTATAAGCCGCCAAGCGTGTTAGAAGTTGATGGTGCCAAAGATGTGGCAATTGAATTTCACAGCTTGTCTAAATCTTACAATATGACGGGTTGGCGGGTAGGTTTTGTGGTAGGAAATGCCACTGGAATTAAAGGCTTAGGTCAGGTGAAGACGAATGTAGATTCTGGTGTCTTTAAGGCAATTCAGCGAGCGGCGATTGCAGCTTATTCGACTACAGAAGAAGAGTTACAAGCGGTAATGTCTGTTTATCAAAAACGCCGGGATATTATCGTTAAGGGCTTACAATCCTTGGGTTGGCCAATTGAGCCGCCGAAGGCTACGCTTTATGTTTGGGCTCCTGTCCCCAAGGGTTATACTTCGACTGAATTTGTCAGTTTGCTGATGGATAAGTGCGGAATTATTGTGCCTCCTGGTAATGGCTATGGGGCCGCAGGTGAAGGATTTTTCCGTATTGCTTTGACAGTGGCTGATGAGCGGATGTATGAGGGGATTGAGCGGATGAAGTCGGCGGGGATTCGCTATTCTTGATGTTGTTTCGACCGCAGATGTTCGTTGAAATGCGGAGCGATCGTTTTTTATGGATAAAGGCGATCGCTCTATTTCTACTAATATCAATAACTTTCAGGATTGACGCAAGTTGTATACTTAAATCAACTTGTAGGGTGTTAAATCGCATTTAAGGGCTTTTTGGGAAAAACTAGCCTTTTTATTGTTAAATAGTTGCATATATAGCCTTTCTTAAAAAGGTGAGGTACGAATTTTGACCTGGAAAGCTTGACAATACAGGGTTTCTGTATACCTCATTTATCTGAGAACCGCTATAGTGTAAAACATTAAAACAGGTTCTACCGCAACAGTTTAATTACGGTCAGGAGAGGAATGCTGACAACAGTTTTAATTATCAATGTATTAATATCCCTGCTCTGCTTTTACATAGCTTGGAAAGTATGGCAAGTGAGGCGAGTGCTCTCCCGTGTCGAAAGCACGCTCACAGTAATGGAACGCCGGAGCCACAACATCCTCAGCCAAGCACCCGAATTCCTAGTTAAAAGGGAGAAAAGTGTTCGGAAACTGCGACAGCAGTACCAACAACTAGAATCGCAAGTGCAACAACTCCAACAAGTTTTGGGATTGCTCACTCTGGGAGGAACACTTTGGCGTAGCCGCTCTCAGCGTTTCAGATAAACTACCTCAAGAAGAATACAATGATGGTATTTACCAAAGCCAGGGGGCCCATTAACCAATCCCATCATATCAATTCCAGCTACGCCGAAGGATATAACTTATTCCCCTTCGCTGTTCCCCCTGCCCGATTCCCCCTTCATTAAGACATAGCACCTACGACATATTTATCCCCCCGCAAGTCGCGGAGAATTGGCTTTCCCCCCTAAAATTAATGTATGAGTAAGAATTATAGAAATGTCAAATAAACGTTCCGGATTATTTGTAGGTGGGCTGTTAGTGGGCTCTGCGATCGGTACCGCCATCGGTTTACTAATTGCCCCGCGATCGGGCAAAGAAACGCGACGACTATTAAAAAAATCTGCTGATGCGCTCCCTGAATTAGCAGAAGATTTATCAACTAGCGTCCAAATTCAAGCCGATCGCCTTTCGGAATCAGCTTTGCGAAATTGGGAGGAAACTTTAGTCAGACTCAAAGAAGCGATCGCAGCCGGAGTAGAAGCATCTCGTGGCGATCGCCAAATCCTCTCCCAGGCAGAAGCAGCTAACAACCGTGAATCTCGTCAAAACCCCCGCGATTCCACTAAACGCTTCCTCGGCTGAGCCGAATTCTCTGGTATCACCAATCCCACCTGAACATTTCACCCCTATCCTTTTGCTGTAGGCGAGCTCCCGTGACTGACCCTTTGTTTTGGCTAGCACTATCCATTTTCTTAGTTGCAGTTAGCCTTACTGCTGTCTTAATAGCTCTTCTTCCCGCCGTACAAGCACTAGCGCGGGCTGCTCGCAGCGTTGAAAAGTTAGCGGATACCCTCTCTCGCGAATTTCCCCCCACCCTAGAGACCATCCGCTTAACTGGCTTGGAAATCAGCGAACTCACAGACGACGTAAGCGTTGGCGTTCAGAGTGCAGGCGAGGTTGTTAAGCAAGTGGATCAAAGCATTGGCAGTGCCAAAAAACAAGCACAAAAGGTACAAATCACAACCCGCAGCGTCTTTACCGGGATCAAAGTTGCTTGGAAAACTTTAACTCGCAAGCCACCAAGTAGCGATCGCCGCTCATTAGATCGCCTCTCCCACAGCACAAAAAATCCCATTTCCCTCGGCAATTTACCTCTAGACAACAGCTACTCAGGGTATGCTTCTAACTCAAAAACTTCAGAAAGCTACAATAGTCATGAAACTACAGGCGAACCATCACGCAAGAACTCCATTGACGTTTCTTATCTAAAGCCGCAACCGGAAGAGGTCGAGCAATTAGACTTTAATGACTGACAATTCACTGTTAACATACTTCGTTAACTGTTAACGGTTAACAGTTAACCGTTAACTGTTAACTGTTAGCAATTACCTAGTTCTAAATTCTGAAGCGACGATCATAGAGCCAATTCCTGCATCAGTAAATATCTCTTGCAGCAAAGCATGAGGAATGCGACCATCAATAATATGTGCGGCGCGGACACCTTGAGCCAGACTGCGAACGCAACAATTAACTTTCGGAATCATTCCACCAGAAACAACTCCAGACTCCATTAGTCCCCTAGCTTCTTGAATATCGAGCTTAGCAATCAGAGTATCTGGATTGTGATAATCCTCCAAAATCCCAGCCGTATCAGTTAGCAAAATCAACTTTTCTGCCCCCAACGCCGCGGCAATTTCACCGGCTACCGTGTCGGCGTTGATATTGTAAGCTTGTCCTGTTTCGTCCGCCGCCACGCTTGACACCACCGGAATGTAGCCGCTATTCACTAGAGACTCCAAAATATTGATTTTTACGCTGCTGACTTCCCCGACAAAACCAATACCTTCTTCACCTTGCGGACGGGCTCGGATTAGATTCGCATCTTGACCGCATAGCCCCACTGCGCGACCGCCTGCTTGGTTAATTAGGGAGACAATTTCTTTATTTACCCTACCTACCAATACCATCTCTACCACATCCATCGTCGCGGCATCTGTCACCCTCAGACCGTTTTTGAATTGCGGTTCGATGCCCAACTTAGCGAGCCAAGTGTTAATTTCTGGCCCGCCGCCGTGAACGACAACGGGGCGTGCACCCACACAGGAGAGTAGTACAATGTCCCGCATTACCTTGTCTTTCAGGCTGCTATCTTTCATCGCCGCGCCGCCGTATTTGACGACGATGGTGCGTCCTGCAAATTCTTGAATGTAGGGCAGTGCTTCTGAGAGTACCTCTG
Source organism: Kamptonema sp. (assembly GCA_035298405.1). Taxonomy (GTDB): domain Bacteria; phylum Cyanobacteriota; class Cyanobacteriia; order Cyanobacteriales; family Microcoleaceae; genus Kamptonema. The sequence goes on from DATGYA010000510.1 coordinate 5,707, forward strand.
CGCGATTAGTTTCGGATTTCCTGGGAAAATCGGTTTGTTTGAGCATGGGTTGAAAACTGTAACTTACTTTTAACAGGACTTACGCCCGAAGGTTCAAAAACCGGGTTTCTGCGTCAATATTTTCGGCTCTTGGCGATGATTTAGGTCAGAAACCCGTTTTTTTGCAATCGATGTCTTAATTTTATATCAAACCGTTGGCTCATTTTCCACCTCTTCGGGTTGTGGGTATGTGAGTTGGCGCGTGCGTAAATCGATGCGCGATCGCGATTTTATCTTTCTCATTATTTTTGAGGTAAAAGTTTATGAAGATTAGTGTATGATTTTGCCAAGGTGCTTTAGACAGCTTACTCGCAAATCCTTATTCCACTATCAGTAATCTCAGCCTTCGGATAAAAACAAATTTGAATTGCTAGGTCAACAAGTTTTTCCAATTCTAGGTTGTTGGCATAATTGTGAGTGGAAAGGAGGGGAATCCAAATATCATAAGACTTATACAGATCGATACATTTCTTTGAAACGGCTTGTATTGTTGTTTCCATATCGCCACTACTCAAGATGTTCGCAACAAGCTCCCCTGTATTGCGTCTCCAAACTGCTCCCCAGAAGCCATC
>DATGYA010000511.1:0-7140 GCA_035298405.1 Kamptonema sp.
CGGCCATTCTTCTAAACCTAACTTCGTCAATTCTTGCAAGTCTGCTTCTTCCTCATATATTTCCGCATAGAGAGCTGCTGATTCTTCCAATTGCTCGGCTTCTAATGCTAACTCCAAGCGTTTAATGGCGATTCTCACTACTTCACTCGCGTCTTTAAATCCATAGTTTTGACAGGCTTGTAGAAATTTTATTTGAGATTCATCCAGTTCAAATGTTTGCTGTTTCAGCATAGTAAAAATCCTGGTAAGCTTTGCTTTCTCATCTCAGAGCCAACTGTAGGATCGAAGTTGACTAACCAAATTTCACCCCATTTAGGAAATTAATTATTATTAGTCAATAATATCACCCACCATTAACCCTTGCCATTCAGTTTATTAGTTTTTACAAGATATCTAATTTAATATTGTAACTATTAATTAGTAAAATGTCAAGATCGAAATAGATGTCAGAACCATCCCTATTATCTTCTGCAATGTAAGTAGCTAATTCAATTAAGTCACGGATAACTTGTGGACGTTTTTGGGGCGTTTTTGGTCTTGACGAATTAACTCACAAAAATACTCGCTAACTGTACTATAAACCCCTTGGGCTACCTGTTCTTCTATATAAGTTCGCATTGAGTCAGGTAGAGAAATATTGATACTTGTCATCGGTATTACTTACCTCATTTAACTCATTATTTTTATTGTAACATATACGTCGGTTACAATTAGATGCAGCATGACCCCTATTTTTAAGAAAATGGGGAAAAGCGATCGCAATTCCCAAAGAAGCGCGATCGCTTTTCTTTTTCTCAAAACTTGTTTAAGAACGCAAGCGACTATAAGATGTCGTCACAGCACGACAATGACCTGCATAACAATCTAAATGCAGTTCGTGCCAGTAAAGAGTAGGAATGGCCCAACCTCTTTGGCCAGCGTGTTCTTTTCCGAGTAATTGGTTTTCCAAATAAGCACTAGGAGACTCGTATTTATCCTTTCGCCAGTGCGGAACTGTAAAGGAACCAAAAGCGTTACGATACTCTTCTGAATCTACTAAAGCTGATATCATAGCTCCTACTCCTTGACGCAGAAGTAGCCGATCGCTGGCTCGAATTTCCTCTTCATTCTGTGGCGATCGCCCTAGAAAATGCTTAAAAGCGTTTTCAATGAATTTAAGATTAGAACTGTTTTCGTAAAAATGCTTCAGATAAAGAGGAGAAATTGCTAAAGTTTTGAGAAAGTGCCGGATGCCAATTTTTCCCTTGATAAATGATGTTTCTAGGTCAGATAACTGACGACGTTCCGCTAAGTATGGTTGACGTTCTAGTATCTGCTGATAAATTTGTTTGATCAGCAATGAGCGTTCTTCAGACGAAGCTTGTTGATTTACTGTTACCCGTTTTTGTAATGTCATTGTTTTGACTCCAAGTGCATTTGAATTTTGTCTGCAAATCCTGAATTCAGCAATTGTAGATATTTGCTCAATTCGTCTGTTCTGGGATTGACTTTTCTTGCACCCTTCTGGCTACTGTTATTGAATATCAAATGCTAAAGCTATGACTTAGATTTTAGCTCCGCCTCTATGGACTGTTGCCATTAGTTTAGCTGGTGTATCTAAAGCTTGCAAAACGATTTCTATGTAAGGTGTAATCAACTGGTTGGCTGCGGCTGGTAGTTGCTCTTTTAAGATTTCTTGAAGGCAACAATAAGCTTTAAGACAAGGAAGATTCTTTTGATATGCCTGGAGAATGTTAGTTAGCCACAAACTTAGGCATTCTTTGAAAAATTGCTGGTCATCCCGTAGAATTGCTAGTGCCATGATGCACATTGTCATTTTCATGTCGTAGACACAGCGCTGAGAATGTTTTTGTACAATTTCAGGGTGTACTAACATGAATTTTTTCATCGCCTGCGTTACTAGGCTATCGGATTTATCTCGCAGAATTTCATAAGTTTTTGACCGCACAGAGAATGTTTGCACATACCGTTGCATTGTCTGAAGTTCTGTGTTATTGAGATAGCGACCATCACTCTGGTTGATTACTTTCTCCCAAGTGGTATTAATTCCGGGCATTTTTACCGCCTCTGTCTTGACTTACTGATCTCTAATTTGATGGCATAACTATAATAAGTCAAGGGTTTGATGCAATTGTTAATATTGTGAAAGAACGATAAAGTTAAGTTGTCGGACAAAAATAAAGTTAACTATGAGGACAAGGTAACAGGGAACAGGGAACGGGGAACAGTAAAGGTTTCAGGCTTGTTAATATTTTTTAACACACTGTCGTTTACTTTTGTCCGACTACTTAGCGGTTTGCCCAATCTTCGCCGACACGAATGGTTAAGTCGGAGGTGATTTCACCTGTAGAAGTTGCATCGATTTTGCCGCCACCTAAAATGCTTTTGAGGATGGCTGCGGCTGCTAAGTCGCCGCGCTGCACGATAATCTGAGTCTGACGTTCTGGGTCTGGCCAATCTTCGGTGACTGAAACACCAGTAAATCCTTTTTCTGCGAGATATTCGGCAAGGCGGGTAGCGGCTTTGGGATTCTTGGAGGCGTTTTGGATAGCTATTTTGAGGTCGCGGGGCAAAGTAGGGTTATTATCATTGCGCGATCGCCTTTCTGGTTGTGTAAAATCGGGGCTGCTGAGCTTGAAAAATTGAGACATGACGCGATCGCGCGCTGCGGGGTCTAAAATCCAGTAACTCCGAAAGTCTTCCTCACTAGAACTCGAACGCCCAGGCAACATCACCATTTTAAAATTATCCCGATCCAATTGCAGACCAAAGTTACCCAGCGTCAAGATTTCCTCAAAACTAAGATTAGTATCAACGTACTTTTGCATCACTCGGATAATTTTGGGCAAACGTGCCAGGGTTCCCGGACTTCTAAGGCGCTTCCAAATTGCTTGGATTAAGCCTTGCTGTCTTTGAATGCGACCAATATCTCCTAAACCGTCATTGCGGAACCGAGCAAACTGATCTGCTTGTTCTCCATTCAGGGTTTGCCACCCTGAGACTAAATTAATATTTAACTGCTGAGCGTTGTCGGTATAGTTCATCGCGCGGGGAACGAATACATCTACACCACCCAAGAGTTCTACTAATTCTCGCAAACCACCGCTACTGACTCGAACATAGCGCTCAATTAGTAGATTGTTGAGATTATTGCTGAGCACTTTTGCTGTTAAAGCTTGACCGCCTCTAGCATTGGCTTCACTAATTTTGGTTTGACCAATTCCGGGAATTTCTACTTGGGTATCTCGTGGAATGGAAAGCAAATTAACGGATTTCTCTGTGGGATCGATCCGTAGTAACAAAATGGTATCGCTGCGGCCGTTGAAGATTTCCGGGGAGTTGGGAGAGGCTTCTGGTTCGCGGTCAACTCCCATAACTAAGATGTTAACGGGACGGGAAAGGCGGTATTGCAGGGGGTTAGGCGATCCGGCGATCGTCTCATAGGTGTCTATGGCTTTAGAGATAATTTTCGGTTCTACAGGCGCAATCAGGGTGGTAATGGCTCCGAATATAGCTCCGAAGGTAGCTGATGCGGTGGCTATTAGTAACAGTATAAAGATCCAAAACAGCGATCGCGCTACTTTGGGCTGTTGGCGTGAGGGAGTCATAGATTTTAGGTTTTAGATTTTAGACCGAGGAGGATATGGGGGAGATGGTGTATGGTAGAGCCTTGATAGTAAAGGATCGGAATGTTAAGGTAGGACAGATTTAGTATAAGAGGGCAAGTTAGAGTAGTTGAAAAATTTTATAATGAAACGGCCTTGCCAAAAGGAGTAGGCGGTTAAAACCACTCCTGTTATTTCTCTTTAACTTCTAAATACGCGCTTATTTCCCAATTACCGAAATTTTTTATGGTTAGCAAGGAAGAGACAATCGCGAAAATCGGAACAATTTTTAATACCGCATCCGATCGCTTTGATGCTCCAGCGTTATCTTTCTGGAGTCGCTTTGGACAACAAACGATCGCTGGACTTTCACTTGGTTCTGGAGATCGTGTTTTAGATGTTTGTTGTGGGACTGGTGCTTCTGCAATTCCAGCAGCGGTATCTGTAGGTGCTACAGGACAGGTTTTAGGGATAGATATTGCTGAATCTCTACTTGAACTGGCACGTAACAAATCACGGCAGCAAGGTCTTAAAAATATAGAGTTTCGATATGGCGATTTTGAAAATCTAGGGCTACCCAGTGAAAGTTTTGACGCAATTGTTTGTGTTTTCGGAATTTTCTTTGTTCCCGATATGGTGGCAGCAATTCGAGAACTTTGGCGAATGGTTCGTCCTGGCGGGAAACTAGCGATTACTTCCTGGGGAAAGAAAGTGTTTGAACCTGCTACCCAAATATTCTGGGAGGCGATTGAAACTGAACGCCCAGACCTGGTTAAGAAATTTACGCCTTGGGATCGCATTAGCGATCGCGCCTCACTGAAAGCACTCCTAGAAGCGGGTGGCGCGACACAGGTAGAGGTTTTCGCGGAAGCAACTACCCATGAACTGACTTCTCCAGAAGATTGGTGGACAATAATTTTGGGTGGGGGATTCAGAGGTACGATTGAACAATTAAATCCAGCGGGAAGGGAGCGTGTTCGACAAGCGAATCTGCAATTTTTACGGGCTAACGAAGTTCATTTGCTGGAAGTAGATGTCTTGTATGCCATAGCCCAAAAATGAAGCGTAAACACGCTCCTATAGTCTTTTAAGCAATTGATAGGGGGTTGACAAGCAAAGTCAGATAGATTAAATTTATGAATAGTTCAAAAAATGAACTATTTACAGTTTAAACGATCGTTTTCCCTCTAATTTTGGTTAGAGGGAAGCAATTAAAAATCATAATTTCAACAAATATATGGCAGACATTTCTTTCACCAACGAAGAAAGGATTGGTGAAATTATCAATAGATCGAGTCGGCTTAAATATATTCTAACTTTTACGTATAAAATTTCTCTGGATGATGTTATTTCCGTTCGAGTAGATGGTGATAACTTCAAGATCGATGTCAATACTGAAGCGGAGATATTTCGTTTCAAAGCGCAAGGCGTAGAAAATGTAATAATGAAGAATCCTAAAAGTAGAATTCTGGAATTGACATTTGATCCAGCATTAGCGCAAGCGATTTACAACATTATTGATGAATATGTGTAGTAAGTAGAAGGAAGAAGGCTTTGCCGCGAACATCAGCCGTTTTGCTATTAAAATTAAATCATGCAAACTCTAAAATCCTAAATAAATTATGATTCCTGTTATTCTTGCGGGTGGTAAGGGCGAACGTTTCTGGCCTCTAAGTCGCAAACATCGGCCGAAGCAGTTTTTGAGTCTAGATGGAAGTGGTAAGAGTTTGTTACAAGCTACGGCTGAGAGGTTGTTGCCGTTAGCTGGCGGTTGGGATGGTTTATGGGTGGTGACTTCTGCCATGTTAGCGGATGGGGTGCGGGAACAGTTGCCTTTGTTGCCAGTGGAGAATTTGTTGGCGGAACCGGAGGGTAGAGATACGGCCCCGGCTGTGGCGTGGACTGCGATCGAGACTTCTCGACGTTATGGTAATGATGCGGTGGTGGGGTTTTTTCCGGCTGATCATTGGATTGCGGAACCGGAGGTGTTTGAGGCGACTTTGGCGGCGGCGGCTGAGTTGGCTGTGAGTAGGGATGCGATCGCGACTTTGGGAGTGAAGCCGAGTTATGCTTCTACTGGTTATGGCTACATCGAGCAAGGTGAGGAAATTGGCAGTTTTGGGGGGTTTCCAGCTTATCGGGTGGCGAGGTTTACCGAAAAGCCGGATTTGAAGACGGCTGAGGAGTTTTTGGCTACGGGTAAGTTTAGTTGGAATGGCGGAATTTTTGTGTTTCGGGTGGGTGTGGTGTTGGAGGAGTTGCGGGGTTATGTACCGGAAATGATGGCGGCTTTGGAGGCCAAGGGTGCGGCTGCTTATCAGGATTTGCCGAAGATTAGTATTGATTATGCGTTGATGGAGAAGACACAGAAGGCTTACGTTTTGCCTGTGGCTTTTGGTTGGGATGATTTGGGAGATTGGAATGCGATCGCGCGTTTGTTACAAGGAGATAAGGCTAATGTGGAGTTAGCAAATCATGTGGGAATTGATACCACTGGGGGAATTTTTTATGCGGCGGATAAGGGTGAGGTAATTGTGACTATTGGTTTGGAGGATGTAGTAGTAGTTCGAGATGGGAATGTGACTTTGATTGTGAAAAAGGAGAGGACTCAGGAGATTAAGCAGGTGTTGAAGGTTTTGGGGGAGGATGCGACTTTGAGAGATTTGCTTTGATTATGACGATCGTTGAATAACTTACTTATAGGTATGTAGTTGGGCTTTAGCGCTAAAGCCCAACTACTATCAGAGCAAGACTAATGATTTCTCTTCTTCCCAAGAAAGCGATCGATCTAGTTCCCCTGATTCTGCAAAGGTTTTAGCCGCTAACAAAGCTACTTGTAATTCAATGCACATTTGTGTGGAATAATTTCCTTCTTGTCCACCAATAACTAGCTTTTCTATAGCCTGACTTTTTGATAAATCAACTAAGTTTTGAAAGCTGATGTTGTCAAAAGTTACATTGACGATATATTTGCCATAAGAACCGCCTCCAATGCTCATGTATGTGTCATCGTCGATCCCCAATGTAACTAAAGTTTTTGTTTTTCCATCTAATTCACGGATGGCTTTTTCTATTTGTTGCCAAGTGGGATTGTCAATTAGGCAACCTTGATTTCGGTTGCCTATCCAATTTTCTTCTACAGATAAACTTAAAACGATCATTATTGTTGCTTGAGTGAGGATAAAACCAGGAACATTTGATATTATTCTTCATTCACCATTGTACTTAAATCTGAGGCCAAATAAATACGATGCGCGATCAAATGCCAGATCATTCCAATCCCAATAACTCCCAAACCAACTAACCAGATTTGCCAATCCAGACAAAAAGCCAAAACTACCGAAGACACAAGAGCTATCCAAGTTATTGCTATGGGATACAAACGTTCTTTATCGCTGAGACGGAACGCGGCTAAAGCAACAATAAAACACCGATAAAGAGCGCCAAAAGTCCCAAAAGCCCAAGTAGTTTTCACATTACCAATTAAAACTAAAAGTGCGATCGTACATCCCACAACCATAACTGCCCAATAGGG
>DATGYA010000512.1:0-2037 GCA_035298405.1 Kamptonema sp.
TATCTCGGCCCAATGCCGTATACTATTTAGTAGGTGTAACAAAAAGCAAAAAGAGCGTAAGTATGAATAGTTATAACTTTCATAATTTTTTAGATAGAATTTCAGAGGAATCGCTTACAGAAATTATAGCCACTCTTGATACTGAGGTTAATCAATGTCAATTAAAAACAATGAATGCGCTACCCAAAGATGAGAATATACAGATTACTAAATATATCAACAAACTTCAAACACTAAAATCCGTTATTACTGTAGTAATACAACTTAATCCGAATGCTTTTAATGATTATGAGCAGAAATTCATTAAAGATTTGGTACAAAAAATAAATGAAAGAGGAGAGTATTCTAGCAGGCAGAAGAACGAGTTAAAAATTAATGGTTTAATTAAATGAGAAGGTTTCAGTCTTAGCATACATTTTTCCCGTTTTGGCACGTGATGTCTTAACGTCACTTTTCGCACAGTTGCTACTCAAACGCCTACTTGCTTAATTCCTATAAGTTATAATCAGAAATAAAGGAGGATCGACCAAAATGGTGACAGCAATAATTGAATCAAAAGAGGTTAAAATTACTGAATTACCCCACATTTCTCTAGAACAATGGATGCAAAACCCACCTGATAGTACAGAATGGGTAGATGGGGAATTAGTGGAGAAAAATGGTATGACACTCAAACATAGTCGAATTCAGTTAAAATTAGGTATTTGCTGGAAAAACTACAAAGAGTCCAGCGGACAAGGAGGAGAAGTTTATACAGAACCCCCTTGTCGAACAAATCAGCAAGGACGTAAACCTGATGTTGCCTATCTTACCCCAGAATTATTAACTCAATTTGGCGAAGTTGCTGTTTTACCCCAGAGTTTCCCTTTAAGTGCAGAAATTGTCTCCCCCACAGATTTTGCTGAAGATATCATTGCTAAAGCTTATGAGTATTTACAGTCAGGAGGTCAGGAAGTTTGGCTACTTTTTCCAGAAAATAAATGGATTATTATAGTTACAGAAAATCAGCAAATAATCTTCAATTCTGGTAAAATAGTTACTACTCAGATTGTACTGCAAGGCTTTAGCATTTCCGTCGATGAACTATTAGGATAAAATAGTATAAATCTTAAACTAATCTAACTCCCGCCGCCCTTCCAAAGCACGCGCTAAAGTCACTTCATCAGCATATTCTAAATCTCCACCCATCGGTAAACCAAAGGCAATTCGCGTTACCTTTGTAAAAGATTTGAGCAAATGCCCTACATAAAGCGTAGTAGTTTCACCTTCAACACTAGGACTAATAGCAATAATCACTTCCTTAATTTCTTGCTGACTAACTCGCCGCACTAATTGATGAATATTTAATTGTTCTGGGCCAATTCCATCCATTGGAGAGATCACGCCGCCTAAAACGTGATACTTGCCAATATACTCCCGCATTTTTTCTAAGGCAATTACATCGCGGGAATCACTGACTACACAAATAGTATCATCGTCGCGGTTGGGATTGCGGCAAATGTCGCAGACAGGTTCGGCAGATAAATGAAAACATACCTGACAGAAACCTACTTGTTCTTTAGCATCAATCAGGGATTGAGCGAGCGCTTGTACTTCTTCATCTGGTCGTTTGAGAATGTGTAAAGCAAGGCGTTGAGCGGTTTTGGGGCCGATGCCAGGTAAGCGCTGCAATTGCTCTATTAAACGGGCTAAAGGTCGCGTGTACAATTTGGTTAATGTTAGTGGTTAGTGGTTAGTTGTTGGTTGTTGGTTGTTAATGGATCTAACGGCTACGATCGCTAACCGTTGAACCGCTAATTACTAACCAATTACCCACCACTAATTTTAGCTTTATAGCCTAATTTTGTCAGAATCTCTACAAGTTTCTGGGTGTGTTCGCCTTGAATCTCTATTTCGCTGTCTTTGATTGTGCCCCCTGCACCGCACTGGTTTTTAAGCTGCTTCAGCAATGCAGCGAGAGTTTCGGGTTTTTCTTGAAAGCCAGTGATGACAGTAACGGTTTTGCCCTTGCGACCTTTACGGGAGGCTTGGACTCTG
>DATGYA010000513.1:0-4781 GCA_035298405.1 Kamptonema sp.
TGAAGTATTTGCCGATCGATAAGGCCCAGGATGCCCGCAATTTTATGCTGAGTTTTCAGTATTGGTTGGGCGGTTCCGAGGAAAACTTGGAAAATTTCCTGTTGATGCTATCGGATAAATACGTCTTCAAAGGTGGCAAACAGACGTTTCAAGACCCCGTAGTTTACCCCGATATGGGGGTGTGGCATCCTTTGGCCCCGAAGATGTTTGAGGACGTGAAGGAGTATCTAACTTGGTATAATTCCCGCCAAGATATTTCCGACGATCTCAAAGATCCCTTTGCGCCTTGCATTGGTTTGGTGTTGCAACGCACTCACTTAGTGACTGGCGATGATGCTCACTATGTAGCGATTGTGCAGGAATTTGAGGCAATGGGGGCGCGGGTTGTACCGATTTTTGCCGGGGGTTTAGACTTTTCTAAGCCTGTGGATACTTATTTCTTGGAAGTTGGGGCGAAGGGTGTTGCGCCTTTGGCGATCGTGGATGCGGTGGTTTCTCTCACGGGTTTCGCACTTGTGGGCGGCCCTGCTAGACAGGATCATCCGAAGGCGATCGAATCTTTGAAGCGGTTAAATCGCCCTTATATGGTGGCTTTGCCGTTGGTTTTCCAAACTACGGAAGAGTGGGAAAATAGCGATTTAGGGCTGCATCCGATTCAGGTGGCGCTACAAATTGCGATTCCTGAGTTAGATGGTGCGATCGAACCGATTATTTTATCGGGGCGCGATGGCGCGACTGGGAAAGCGATCGCGCTTCAGGATCGGATTGAGGCGATCGCTGGGCGGGCGATGAAGTGGGCAAATCTGCGCCGCAAACCCAAATTAAACAAAAAAATTGCGATTACGATTTTTAGTTTCCCTCCCGATAAAGGCAATGTTGGTACTGCTGCTTATTTGGATGTTTTTGGCTCAATTTATGAAGTAATTAGCGCCTTAAAAGGCAACGGTTACGATGTACAAAACTTGCCAGATTCCGCTGAAAAGCTAATGCAAGAAGTCATCCACGATGCAACGGCACAATACGCGAGTCCAGAATTAAATATTGCCCATCGGATGTCGGTACAAGAGTATGAAGAATTTACACCTTACTCCACCCGTTTAGAGGAAAATTGGGGGCCGCCACCGGGACATTTAAACAGCGATGGACAAAATTTACTGATTTACGGTAAGGCTTTTGGCAATGTCTTTATCGGCGTGCAACCTACCTTTGGTTATGAAGGCGATCCAATGCGGTTGCTATTCTCGCGTTCCGCCAGTCCCCATCACGGTTTTGCTGCTTATTACACCTATTTAGAAAGAATTTGGGGTGCGGATGCAGTGCTGCACTTTGGAACGCATGGTTCCCTGGAATTCATGCCTGGTAAGCAGATGGGAATGTCTAACGATTGTTATCCCGATAGCTTAATTGGTAAGATTCCTAATCTTTATTACTACGCGGCAAATAATCCTTCCGAAGCGACAATTGCCAAGCGTCGCAGTTATGCGGAAACGATTTCTTATCTGACTCCGCCAGCGGAAAATGCGGGTTTGTACAAAGGTTTGCAGGAACTTAGCGAGTTAATTGCTTCCTATCAAACTTTAAAAGAAACCGGGCGTGGTATCCCCATTGTCGAGGCAATTATTGAGAAGTGCCGCTTAGTTAATTTGGACAAAGACATCGCCTTACCTGAACCCCCCCAACCCCCCCTTGGTAAGGGGGGGCTAGAAGAGGATATGAATCCCTCTAGTCTTACCAATGAACAAAAAATTACCCCCCCCCTTAATAAGGGGGGGCAGGGGGGGGTTGCTGCCCAATTAACTGCCGAGGAACGCGATAATATTGTCGGTAATGTTTACCGCAAATTGATGGAAATCGAATCGCGGTTATTACCTTGCGGTTTGCACGTAATTGGCAAACCACCATCCGCCGAAGAAGCGATCGCCACCTTGGTAAATATTGCCAGTTTAGATCGAGAAGAAGATAACCTTCTCAGCTTACCTCGCATCATTGCTAATAGCGTCGGCCGCGATATTAACGATGTTTTCCAAAATAGCGATCGCGGTATTTTAGCCGATGTCGAATTATTGCAAAACATCACCTTAGCCACTCGCGCCGCTGTCACCGCTTTAGTTAAGGAACAAACCGACGCAGAAGGCCGAGTTTCCCTGGTTTCTAAGCTGAATTTCTTCAACATGGGTAAGAAAGAACCCTGGATTGAAGCACTGCATGAATTGGGTTACAAAAAGGTCGATCCTGAACCAATTAAACCCCTATTTGAGTATCTGGAATTCTGCTTACAACAGGTTTGTGCCGATAACGAATTAGGCGCATTATTGCGGGCATTAGAAGGTGAATATATCATGCCGGGGCCGGGTGGCGATCCGATTCGGAACCCCGATGTTTTGCCCACTGGCAAGAATATGCACGCCTTAGATCCGCAGTCAATTCCGACAACAGCGGCGGTGAAGTCAGCAAAAGTAATTGTTGACCGTTTGTTAGAAAGACAACGCTTAGATAACGGTGGTAATTACCCCGAAACTATTGCCGTTGTGTTGTGGGGAACTGACAACATTAAGACCTACGGTGAGTCCCTAGCACAAGTCATGTGGATGGTGGGAGTTAAGCCGGTTCCTGATGCTTTAGGTCGCGTGAATAAGCTGGAATTACTATCCTTAGAAGAGTTAGGTCGCCCTCGAATTGATGTGGTGATTAACTGTTCTGGTGTATTCCGAGATTTGTTTATTAACCAGATGAATCTGTTAGATAAAGCCGTAAAAATGGCCGCCGAAGCAGACGAACCTTTGGAGATGAACTTTGTCCGCAAACACGCGATGAAACAAGCGGAAGAAATGGGAATTAACTTGCGCCAAGCTGCAACTCGCGTATTTTCTAATGCGTCGGGTTCCTATTCTTCTAACATCAATTTAGCTGTAGAAAATAGCACTTGGGAAAGTGAAGCAGAGTTGCAGGAAATGTACTTAGCCCGCAAATCCTTTGCTTTTTCTTCCGATAATCCAGGGACAATGGAACAGGATCGCCAGATTTTTGAATCGGCGTTAAAGACTGCTGAGGTGACGTTCCAGAATTTAGATTCAGCGGAGATTTCCTTAACCGATGTCTCGCACTATTTTGATTCCGATCCTACCAAATTAATTGGCAGTTTGCGTGGTGATGGGAAGCAACCATCATCATTTATTGCTGATAGTACAACGGCGAATGCACAGGTAAGGACATTATCGGAAACAGTGCGTTTAGATTCGCGGACTAAGTTGTTAAATCCCAAGTGGTACGAGGGAATGTTAGCACACGGTTATGAGGGAGTGCGCGAGATTTCTAAGCGTTTGGTGAATACTTCGGGATGGAGTGCAACGGCCGGTGCGGTGGATAATTGGGTGTATGAGGATGTGAATTCTACGTTTATTGAAGATGCAGAAATGCAGAAGCGTTTGATGAATTTGAATCCTCATTCTTTCCGTAAGATTGTCAGCACTTTGTTAGAGGTGAATGGCCGGGGTTATTGGGAGACTTCGGAGAGTAATTTGGATCGTTTGCGTCAGTTGTATCAGGAGGTAGAGGATCGGATTGAGGGGGTAGAGTAGGATAGTTAGGGGCAGGCTTTTGGGCCTGCCTCGCTACATATAAGCATTACCTAGTCAACTCTATAAATCTTTCCCTACAACCTCGGTCAAATTATTTGCTTCATCATCCCACACATAGACTGTAGGAAACATATAAGTCTCACTATCGATCTCGACGTAGGTGGATGGACTACTCATTCTCTGATTGAAATATGGTCTACCTTGCTCATTAATCTTATATGGCTCATTTACTTGGTGAATACCAGGAAGATTTTCGGGATCGTAGTAATAACATTTAGATAGCAGATAATCTTCAGTAAAACAACCAGGCGGAATTGAACCGAATAGTATATAAAAAATCTCTTGAATAGTTTTACTGCCTTCTTTTTGGCAATAAAGAAAAACCTTGTTAATAAAGGTTTCGCTCAACGCATAAGTTTTGTTATCTTTTTGAGCAAAAACATGATTTTTGACAAGATGCGATCCTACTTTACTGGGTAATTCTCTGTAGTTGCCAACATCTATATTACCTAAATGAGTATTAGATAATATAGAAAACAATGCCGAGTAAAACTCAAACAATGTGTCTGCCTTAAAAGAGAAAGCTGTTGGTCTAGCAGATTGTTCAAAATCCTCTGCTTTTAAAATACGCTTTAGTCTTGTACCTAACTGTAAAATTATTCCTTCCTGTAACACTACTACTAGGTTAGGCCAGACCAAAGGCGATTTTTCCTTTTGATAATCTCTCAAATTTTTTTGCAATGAATCTAGGGAATTATTGCTTAATTGATATGCAAAAATAATTCCAAATGGTAATGAAGCAGTACCTCTAGGAACCATTTGTCTAAGGTTCTCTATTTTGGCTAATCCATCATATAAATCAGATTTTGCAAGCCTAGACTTAACTTCTATTATACCATATATACCTTCTATTGGAAAAACTTGAGCTTGTTTACTATACATCCATATTGGACATTTATCTCTATCATATATAATTAAATCTGATTGATTAGATTCGTGATTTGAGGGATTTGAATGACTAATTATCAACCCCGATCCGATTCCATATTTGGGAGGGATTTTACCTGATTCTAAAAATTCTCTAAGAGCATCCTCTCGAAAATCACCTTTGACACCTGGGTGTGATATTTCAGAGGAAACCTTAAAGTCTTCTAATAACTTTTGAGAAATTCTTTGGAAAATGAACTTTACATCCATGTGTTG
>DATGYA010000514.1:0-1540 GCA_035298405.1 Kamptonema sp.
ACTACTTCCTGAACTTCCGAAAGCGCAATTTCATGGTCGCTACTACTAACCTGTTCGACGATACTTTTGGTAGCGAGAACTCGAAAGCCTTCTTCTTCTACATTCAGTTCTACTTCTAGGTTATCGAAGTAGTTTTCATCGAAGTGTTTGTTGATATTTTGGGTACGCCGATAGCGCTCGTATCCTTTTAGCAAAGCTTCTCGCAACGCTGCTTGTACCGCGTGCCTGGGTAAATTTCGCTCGCGGCTGATGTTGTCGATTAAGTCTTTTAGTCCAGGCAGACTAACCATTGTCATAGGCCAAACCTCTCTCGATCGAAAAATAGAAAATTAAAAATTAAAAATGTAAAGGCTTTTGAGCGTTTCATTTTTAATTTTTTCTGCGGTCGTCTAGTTGTACTCGCGCCGCCAAATGACGGGGGATCGCGATCGTGCGCCCTTTTTGATTTAGATAAATAGAGGTATCATCCCGTTTAATTAACTGCCCGTTCCATTCCCTCTTTCCTTCAAAAGGTTCAGATGTGGTAACTAACACCGCAAATCCTTTAAAAGAAATGAATTCTCTATCCGTACTAAGCTGGCGAGAAATTCCAGGGCTAGAAATTTCTAGAACATAGGCATCCGGGATCGAATTGGCGTTATCCAAAACAGGTTCAAATGCCAAGCTCATACGTTCGCAATCATCCAAACTGGTATCTTGCTGGGGGTTGCGAATATCAACCCGCAACACGGGAGGATTTTGGTTAGTCTGAAACACCGCTCCCACTACCTCTAACCCAATGGATTGGGCAACGGGTTCAGCTAATTCGATAATTTGTGGGATGAGAGGATGAGCCATAAGACAACTCCAATAAAAAAAGTGGGACAGCGACCCACTTCTGATGAAAGGATTTCTTTCACTGTTATGCAGAACTTATCCATAGTCGTTCATCGCAACTACTTTGTCTGCTTCCTGCTTCGTCCAAAGGAGTTGCCTCCCGCTTGTCCACAGGCGTAAATTCGGGAATAACATACCCTACTTCAACTGCCGATAACTTTACGTTTTAACAGTTAATAATCCTTATTATATCACGGAATCAGATGTAAATGCCATTACTTCCTCATTCAGAAACGGGTGATGAAAACGCCTAATTTGTAAGAGTTGAGGCTTGCGGGTTCCTTGCTTGGAAAATCTCATCAGTATGGCAAAGATCGAGAAAGTTATTTGTAAGGGTAAATTTGTCCGTCTTGAGGAGATGATAGTTGTCTGATTTTTCTGGTTTCTTCTAAAATTCTTTCCATATCCTGTTCGGATAAGCGTTCGACATAATTAATTTTAACTTCTTCTAGCATATCTACCAGTAAACTTTGCACTTTTTCTAGAGTATGCTTTTGCTGTACTTCTGATGCGACTGCTTCCCCAAAATGTTCTACTAATTGAGCAGTCAATTTAGCACCCACCGGATCTTCTAACGCTGAGATCAAAGCATCATATGCTCCTTGGGATATTTCTGTTACTAATTTTTCAGTTAATTGATTTGGTATACTGGCTAAACCTGGGA
>DATGYA010000515.1:0-3454 GCA_035298405.1 Kamptonema sp.
AGCGATCGCCCAGATTGCTTTATTATGGATCTTTTCAGTGTTCTGGTTTTCCAAAATTGTGTAAAATTGGATATAACTGGCTGAAAACTATACAAAATGCCTACTATACTTGACCCTTTTCAACTACCATCAGTTCCATTAAGTGAACGTACACAATTACCGGATTGTGCAGCTATCTACTTTGCCATAGATACAAATAATAGAGTTCTCTATGTAGGGAAAGCTAAGAAATTGGTAGTAAGGTGGAAAAATCATCACCGCATCCACAAGTTAGAAGAAATTGATAAGGAGTGCAGTGTTAGAATTGCTTGGCAAGTATGGAATGAAGAAGATTTAGATGAAGCAGAGAGAAGCTCGATCAAAAGATTCCATCCTCTATTGAATTATACACAAGTCGAAACACCTAATGTTGTACCATCTGAAGTTGTATTGAGGGATTTTCTGAAAACTTTTTCACGACGGTTGATCATCATTGGAAGTGAGCCTAAAACTCAGAACAAACTGCTAAACATTCATCTTAAATACGACTGGACAGATTGTTCATCTAGGGGAACGGCAGCAAAGATTAAAGAATATATCAAACAACACCAGAATACTAATACAAGTATCAAATTCAAACGTCATAGATATAGTAATTTTAATTCATTTTCAGGAGAGATTTTCCGTCCCGGCAGTAGGGCGCAACGAACAATGGCACGGCAGCATCGTTCATACAATAACCATTGGGAGTTTGCCTGTAATGGTGTTGTTATTCACATCACGCCTACATATTACTATCGAGAGTATAAAAATAAATCTCAAGTGATAAAACTGGCGGGAGTAAATTTTCGTGCTATCGTTCCAGAGGTATTTATTGATGCACAGAAAAAAACTAATTACGAACTTTCTGGGCTGTCTCATTTTACAAGCGATCCAGTCCCACTACTCTGGATAAACTTGTAACCCTCCAATATCTTCCAATAATGGGATAATATCTACCTGTGCTAACACTCCCATAAAACAATCCCTACTCAGACAAACCTAGTTATGATAGGGGCGATCGCTATCTTTATGCGATCGCCTATCTTTACTAGAATAGCCTCCAGAGGTTTGATACTAAAAAGTCAAAAAGTCAAAGTTTATAAAGGTATTGACAAATCTACCAGCAATACAACCTCTTTCCAGCTTTTTCGATCGCAATGGTTTGAATTGAACATTTTAACTTAGCGATCGCTAGATATAATTTCGATTGTTCCTCATCAAATAGCCACGTTGTTCGATCGTCCCGACAATTAATTACCAGGGTGTCTGGAGTAGCAAAGGCATAAATTACCCCCGAATCATCTAAGCTGCTTAACGACAGGATTTGGTGCGCTAAATTTCGAGCATAAGTTACTTGTTCTAGCAATATTTCAGCAATTGGATTCATTTTAATCTCTCCGATTTTTGGCGATAAAAAGTTAACCTTTAAACTTCTGTGCGAAGGTTCAAAAGTTTAAAAACAGATGTTCCAGAAAATTTGGTGTTATTTCAAGCTGAGTTATATCATTCCGGGATTGATACCGAAAAAAATACTTTTGCCTATTTCTGTATTGTAGGATACTGATCCTGAGTTAAAGAGCTAAACTTTAAAAAAATTAACAAACTGAGCCGCGATCGCAGCGACTACTGAAAATTAATAGCATTACTTATAGTAGGAATATTTTGGATGTATGGCTGTAAGCCTGACGAGGTAACAACCCCGTCAGGCAAAATCGATCTTTAGCCTCAATTTCTAGCAGTAGTGTAACGAGACTGGCAAGCGTGAATGATGTATTTAGCTATGACAAAGGCATGACATCAGAATTATCAAGAGGGCAATTTACCAAAACTTTTCCCGAATAATCAGTTAAGGTGACATCATCTTTGTAATGCCGAGGAGTGTCGATTAACAATTGCCAAGCTTCACTAGCAGTAAGTAAATTCATCCGACCAGGATAGTGAATATCTATCAACTCTTGAACTAGAGGATAATAGTCTGAGTTAAGACTAGGGAAAATATGATGCTCTGTGTGATAAGAAAAGTTAAAATGTAACAGATCGACAATTTTAGGAACTCGTAGAGAAAGACTATTAATCAACGGATCGTTAACACTTGTCATCCGGCAAACCAGGTGATTAGTGTAAATATAAAACATGATTCCTGAATGACCAATTGCTAGCGGTAGAAAGTAACCAAGAGCAAGTTTGAGCGGATGAAAGTCTAGATAGAATAATATGCTGAAATGCAGGCATAAAATTGCCAGTAATTCAAGTGCGATCGTCCATCTCTCCTTTTCACTGACTGTAAATGCAGCCGGGACATAATCAACAGACTTACTATTAAACAACAGGATTGAAGAGAGGTTGGAAAAATTATGAAACAACCACGAACCAGCCATCCCTATTACAAAAAACCAAAAGGGATTGAAGTCCAGAGAGGGAACAAAAAAATCTTGAATCCTTTTTCCCCAAGTATTAGGCTGCTGGTAAAGATAATTACGATCGGGATCTCCTAAAGAATTTGTTTGACTGTGATGTACAATGTTGTGAAGAGTTTTCCACTGAGTCGGTGGCATAAACAACATTGCAAACCCTAGAAAACTAATAGGATAAGTCAGGCGAGACTTTTTCTGAACGCTACCGTGCATAAAGTCATGGGTGATAAATGACATAGCTACGATACTATTACCCATAATTAAAGCTAAAGGTAAATAAAGCCATAAAAGATAGATAGGCCACTGAGTTAAGCGATCTGCAATTCCCCAACCCAGTAGCAAAATGCCCATATTAATGAACAATATGACTAACTTACTAGAATCTGGTTCAAAGGCTGCTGATGGCAGAAAAGGACGCAGTTTTTTAGCATACACCGATTGGTGAATTAGCCTCTCTTCACCGACAGTCTTCATCAAATTTTCTGAGATCATTGTGTAATTCCTAAATCTTGAGTAAAAACTCCTCACTTATTATATAGTATCACTTTCTGGTAATTATGTCATTGTAATTTTGTTATTGTGAGGTTCGCTTAGCACTACTTTTAATTAGCAGTAATGAAAAATCAAGAATTAATAACTATAGTAAGGGGGTAGGCACGGGGGCACTACCCCTACAAAATCGCGGTTTTTCCGAGAATGAAACCGCCCTGCCGACAGATCGGGGCAATCACGGGGGATTGCCCCTACCTTAACAACTAACAACTAACAACTAACAACTAATAATTAACTAAGCATCACCCAAAACCCAATTCACTAGAGTCCGAACTCCAAAACCAGTTGCACCCGCACTGTTATAGCCATTTTCTTTATCAGTCCAAACTGGCCCAGCAATATCTAAGTGTACCCAAGGAGTATCCTTAACAAACTCTTTCAAAAACAGGGCCGCTGTAATTGAACCACCGGGGCGTGGCCCAGTATTTTTCATGTCGGCGTGCAAAGCTTTCAATCCTTCAAAATAC
>DATGYA010000516.1:0-8830 GCA_035298405.1 Kamptonema sp.
CCTACTTAGATGTTTAGCTTTTCCAGTTCCTCCAGCAGGGACAATCGTTATTTCATTCAAGTTCAAAGTTTCTCGCTTCGATACACCGCTTCGCAGTAAATGAGTTGCTGCACCTGCCAGTAAAACTTGATCGACAGGCCCCTCAACCATAAGATTACACTGACTAATATAAACAGTTTCAGCTACAAATGCCCCTAATGAAGAACGAAGTGGTTCATAGCGGTTATTGGCAGCACTCTTAACTACTTTTGTCCCCTCATATCCAATTCCTTTATTCAAAACACGGATGCGTTCAGAATGGTTCTTGTCGATGAGAAAAGGAGAGTGAGTAACATAAACTACCTGAGAACTGGGAGTACCATCTTCAGAACTGGCAACTTCTTCAAAAATTCTCAGTAGATCCTGTTGAGCCTGACTAGATAAGTAAGTATCTGGTTCATCCATGAGAAGAATTTCAGGGATATTATTAGGTGGTTGATACGATCTATGTTGAATAAAGTAACTGAGAAAATATTTCAAGCCAGAGCTTCTCTCCTCAAAAGAATATTTTGTTTCCGTCCGATCGAGAATACTGAATTCTAAATTATGATCTTTAGCTTGGACAATAATTTGAAACTTATTATCTTGTAGCCAATACTTGGGGAAATTCAAATTAGCTGATAGTTGTTTGTTGATTTTATCTATTAATGCCTGCGTATATCCTATATCATTTTCAGCCATTGCATTTGCTAGCTCAATAATAGCTGTAGGACTAATTTTCGCGATAGTACATATCATCTCATAGGCAAGTCTTATTCCTTTTTCTTGCTTTAATTCCTTGTCTTCGGTATTTTTATAGCAATCTTCAAGTGATTCTAAAATATCGTTTATAATTTCATTTCTCTTCTTTTCATCATCATTAGAAGATGGAGGATTTGTAGAATGTGACTTTTTTAATAGCGTTCTTAATAATGTTGAATTTTTCATTAGTTCATCTAGAAAAAATCTTACACTATGTCTTTGCTCAAAAGATAATAATTCATATCCTGTACCTTCAGGCTCTCCCTTGATAATTTGAACTAGCTTTTGAATTGGTACACTATCCGGGAGTGCTGTAGTAGTATCTAGTCTTCTAGTTCTTGGTAGTATATTCTGAAATTGTTCAATATAATCTGATTTTACTGGATGTGGGTTTTTAGGCTCAGACAGATAAATTATTAACTCATCAATATTTTTTCTGAATAAAAAGAATCTATCAAATTGTTGAGCTTTCGGAATTTCAGAGAATTCCTTGATTAGGTCGGCTTCTTCTTGAGAAACATCAGACCATTCAGTAACAAAATCTGGAATACGTGATTTATCAGCCGTGATGAGAAATCTGTCAGAGTATCGGCAAAAATCTGACGCGGAGATTTTATTACCCTTATAATCGCGTCCAGTAATTGCTTTTTCTATCGCGGTTAGTAGGTGTGATTTACCTGATTCGTTAGCACCCACAACAGCCGTGATTTTTGGCTCAATAGGGACTTTAATGAAGGGGAACCATAGGTCGCTACCATCTGCCTTAATCATTTCCCACGGAAGTTTTTTTATCTCTTTCTTGGGCTTTTTGGAGTTAGTGGGTTCATTGTCTGTAGCGGAG
Organism: Kamptonema sp.; assembly: GCA_035298405.1. Classification (GTDB taxonomy): domain Bacteria; phylum Cyanobacteriota; class Cyanobacteriia; order Cyanobacteriales; family Microcoleaceae; genus Kamptonema. Next base: position 1,622 of record DATGYA010000516.1, read on the forward strand.
TATTGCCGATGGTGATCGACGTTAAAAGATTTATAGAATCGGATAAAAATTGCATCTAGTCTCATATTTACGGAAAAATAGGGAAATACGGAATTTCATTATAACTCAAAAAGAAGAATTACAAACATCCCGCTCGCCCTTATAATATCCTTAGTATTGGGAAGCCAAAAATCATGTCACTCACACAAACCCAAGTAACCTATACTGAAGCTCAGGCCAATCTCGATGAACTCTGCGAACAAGTCATAAGCGATCGCGATGCCATCATCATCACCCGCAAGGACGGCGAAAACGTAGCGTTAATTGCCGCTGACGAATTGACAAGCTTAATAGAAACAGTATATCTGCTGCGATCGCCCAAAAATGCCGATCGCTTGTTAAGCGCTCTGGAACAGGCAAAAGCCAGAACTGTCAAACCTCAGACTCTCAGAGAATTACGCCAGGAGTTAGGACTTGGCGAAGAAGCGTAAACAACAACCAGAAGAAACGCCTGAACCGGAGCAAACCTCTGTTCGTGATGCAGTTTTTCAGCCTAAATTCCTAGAAGACCTTTCCTATTGGGTGGAAGTCGATCGCAAAGTTGCCCTCCGACTTTTAAAATTGGTAGAGGCGATCGTGCGCGATCCGTTCACAGGTGTCGGCAAACCAGAACCCCTAAAATATTTGGCTGCGGGTACGTGGTCGCGAAGGCTTACCCAAGAACATAGAATAATCTACTTAGTCAGCGAGAATCGCATTGATTTTCTCCAAGCTCGCTATCACTACGAAGATTAGGAATTTAGGCTATTGCTTTAAACCCGTCACAACCCTAACCCAAACTATTCCCCTCTTGACCATAGGCCTGCCAAGCCAAATCCACCAACCCATTGACGATCGCCACGGCCACCACCGCAGATCCCTTACGTCCCTCAATCCGAATATGAGGAATCATTGAGTCATGCAGCCTTGACTTAGCTACATCCACCCCCACAAACCCAGAAGGCGTACCAATCACCAAAGCAGGCCGAATTTCCTCAGCCTCAATCAAATCTACCAGCACTGAAAGTGCCGTTTGAGCCTGACCTACTACAAAAATTCCCTCTGGATACCGCCGGGCCAAAGTTTCAATGCCCCAAGCAGCACGGGTTTTTTCCTTCTGAGGCCGAGTTAAAGCCTCCATCGAACAATATACTGGATTCGCAAAAGTGCTCTGGAGATGGGGCGTAATCCCCACTTGCACCATTGGCACATCTACAACAATCGTAGTCCGCGCCGCTAATGCCGCCGCCCCCGCCTGTAAAGCGTGGTCAGAAAAACGGATCAGAGACTTGTATTCAAAGTCAGCCGTAGTGTAAATCACGCGGCGGACAATTTCGTACTCCGCCGGCGACAAGACATGATCGCCAATTTCGCGATCGATTATTCCCAGACTTTGGGCATCGGTTACGTGCCATTCCATTTGAATAGCGATCGCCTCTCAGATTTCAGCTATTGTTATTGGTTAACTGTTAACTGTTAACCGTTAACCGTTAGCTTATCAGCTTTTTGCGATTAACGACTGATTACCTTTCTGAAGCTGAAGACTCGTTCAAAACTGGAGTTAAAAAAGCTGCCAGGGCTCCAATCAGGAAACCAGCTACATTCCGCAGCAGTGGTAGCCACTCGGAGGTACGGGATACTACTGGGCCAATGCCAAAAGCGATAAATAAAATTCCCCACAAGGGAGAGAAAATCAGCGCCCACTGCCAAGCTACAATTTGTCCGGGTTTGCGCGGATGTGCCGCAAATCCGCAGATTATGCCGCCGAGTACGGAAGTAATCAGAGTCAAAATCCATTGTTCGCGTGGCAAACCGGGGACGACGCGACAACCACCCTGGCGCAAACAAAGTTTAATTGATTCTAAGGATTCGAGGATAGATTGGTCTTCGCCGTTGTCTCGGATAAAAAATTGATTGCCGAAGCGAGTTTGCAACTCTACCCAAAAGGTGCGCGGTAGCAAGGGGTAAAGGTCATCCCCAACATTAAAATTAAGCAGGTTGCCCCCCCGCTGATCGGCAACTAGCAGGACACTTTTGTCATCAAGTCCCCAGTAATCTTTGACTGCTAAACCAGGTGTGCGATCGTATTGAGTCAAAACTCGCAGTTTCCAGCCTGTTTCAGCTTCAAACTGCTCTAAATCTTGAGCTAGCGTCTGTTCTTGAATGTCGGTGAGGGCTTTGGCTAAATCAATTATGGGTGTCTGAGTCTCAGGTAGCAAATCGGGGTTGTTGTAGGCCCAGGCTGCGGGCGCGATCGCCCAAACTGAGAGAACTAGGAACAATGCAGCAATGGAAGCTAAAAATTTTCGCGGTAAAAGCTGTGACATAGCAAATTTTGGTGTATTTGTCAAGGGTTTAGGTAAATTGGTTGTCTTAACCAAGCGATCGCAGAAAACTAATATTTCTTTACATTTGTTTACTTTACTAGAAATCGTTCCCTAATTTCTAATTTCCCTAATTTTTAATTTTTAATTTTTAATTTTTAATTTTTAATTTTCACACAAATGCCGATCGCGATCGCTCACATTCGGATTAGTCTTAAGATAATCACTTACCAAGTCGCAACCCCGCACTAACAAATCATCCAGATCCAAATTCCACAAAATCACCGTACTATCCCTGCTAGCAGAAGCCAGAGTCGTTCCATCCGGGCTAAAACTTACACTCATCACGCTGTCGCGGTGTCCCGCCAAAGTTTTCAACAAAGTACCATTACGACTCCAAATTTTTACTTTATTGTCGTAACTTCCGGAGGCAATCAGCAAACCATCGGGGCTAAAACTCACACTTGTTACACTGTCACTTGAACCCTTCAAAAGCGTCGCAACTATTGTACCGTCAAGATTCCAGAGTTTCACCGTATTATCATAACCAGCCGTTGCAATTAATTTACCATCTGGACTGAAACTTACCCCCAATACAAAATTGTTATGAGCGTAAAAACTTCTAAGAATACGGCCCTCGCGACTCCACAATTTTACAGTACCATCATCGCTAGCAGAAGCTAACATTTTCCCATCTGGACTAAAACTGACACTACTCACCCATCCAGTATGTCCCGTCAGAGTTTTAATCAACTTCCCTTCACGACTCCAAAGTTTAACAGTTTTATCCTTACTCGCCGAAGCAATTATCTGACCATCAGGGCTAAAACTCACACTCAACACCCCGTCTTTGTGACCATTAAGAGTTAGAGAAACAGACGCAGAAGGAAATGGGGGCAGGATCAAAGAAAGAGAAGGAAGAAGAGAAGAGGGCGGAAAAGTATTTGTTATTTTGTTTGCCGCCTTTAAACTCCACAATTTTACAGATTTGTCATAACTGCCAGAAGCAAGTAGTTTACCATCAGAACTAAAACTCAAACTCGAAACGCGATCGCTATGTCCCTCCAAAGTTTGCAACAAAACACCACTGCGACTCCAAAGTTTAATCGTTTTGTCAACAGAAGCCGAAGCTAGTATTTGACCATCGTGACTGAAACTAACACTTTGAACGCGACTTTTATGTCCCTCTAAAGTTTTGAGCGGTATATCATCTAATCGCCAGAGTCTAACTGTTTTATCGTAACTTGACGAAGCCAAAATTTTGCCATCTGGACTCCAAATCACCTGAGTAACTTTATCTCCATGTCCTGCCAAGCTTCTAATTAAACTTACCTCGGTTTTCACATTCCCGGAGTTGAGAGGTTCCTTGCCATTTAAAACTTTTGTCAAACTCCAAACTTTCACCGTTTTATCTGCACTTGCTGAAGCTAGAGTCTGACCATCAGGTGAAAAACTAACGCTGAAAACCCATTTGGTATGAGCTGTTAAAGTTGTTAATAACAAATCTTCCCTTTTTAGCTGCTGAAGCTTTTGGCTGCCTCTGTATAACAAAAGTTTTTTAATATTCCAGAGTTTTACAGTTTTGTCCTCTCCAGCAGAGGCAAGAATTTCACCATCAGGGGAGAAACTCAGGCTATATACTTTAGAGAATTTCACGCCTTCGCTATGCCGTAAACTTGCCACCAATTTACCGTCAGGTTGCCACAGTTTAATAGTACCATCATCGCTGCCAGAAGCAATTAATTTACCATCTTTGCTAAAGCTAACGTAATTTACAGGAGATTCATGTACAAAAGTTTTTAATAGTTCACCCTCAAGGTTCCACAGTTTAACTGTTTTGTCTGCTGAAGCCGAAGCCAGCATTTTGCCATCGGGACTAAAAGTGGCGATCGCGACATGATTATTATGCCCAATCAAAGTTTTAATTAAGCTGCCATCGGTACGCCAAATTTTGATAGTTTTATCTAGACTTGCCGAAGCTAAAAGCCGACTATCCGGGCTAAAGCTCACGGAGGTGACACTGTTAGTATGACTTTTTAAAGTTGCTTGCAAACTGCCGTCACGCTGCCAGATTTTGATGGTTTTATCCACACTGCCAGAAGCAATTATTTTGCTATCTGGACTGAAACTCAAACCCCAAATTACATCTCCGTGTCCCTCAAATCGGTTGCGCTCTTTGACACCGTAAACAGCCTGCTGGAGTGCAGCGGCAATCAGAATTTCAGTATCTTTAAGAGCCGGAGTTTCTTGAGTGCGTTCTATCTGTCTCCACTGTTTCCCAGCCCTCAAACTTTCCATCAAAGCATCAAACTTACTATTTGACAAAAAAAGTGCTTCGGAAGCGGCTGTCAAGGTATTAATATCTGCCCGCTGTTTTTGAGCCATCGCTAACTGTTTTTGAACTACAGCTCTACGCCAAAAATCAAGAGCAGCAATGGTAGAACTGGCTAATAGAACTACGCCAACAACAGCTAAAGCTAATAGTTGTTTGAGGCGGCGGTTTGTATGGTAAAGTTGCACTTGACTCATTTTTTTATCAGCTTCTGCGCGGTGAAGACGTGCTTCTAAACCAAACCTTTGGCGAATGGGTGTGACGAGATAATCGTGAACTAATTGGTAGCGGTCTTCAGGTGCTTCCCGGAGCATAAATAGCAAGCCGTGACCGACTAAAATTTCTAAAACTAAGTCGAGTTTGCTATCATCACATATTTTTTCTTGAGGTGGCATTCGGATGTCTATAAGCGATGAACTGTAGCTCATCTCTAATGACAATTCTGGTTTAGTTTTGATGAGTCTAACACCTCTTTCATCAGTTAAAGAAAATAATACTTTCCAGGCACAATCTTCATTTTCTAAGCCACAATCTGAGATCACTCGATCGAGCGATCGCTTAACTAATTCTGCTTTGGGTTGAGCGCCTAATCTCTGATATTCTTCTAGGGTAGTAATTCCCTCTTCTTGCAGTTGTGCTCCCACCACCTGCAACTCAATCGGGCGCACTTCTTCAAGTTCATCAGCTAAATCCAAAACAAAAGTATCGAGCAATTTTGGCTCTAAGTAAAATTCCGCACGATTAGTCAAATGTTCGATCACATTCCGAGCATCTTTGATTGAAAAATCTCTGAGTTGGTAGCGAATTTGCCGATCTAAAATATTATTATTAATCGCATCAAGATTAGGTACGCGATCGCACTCCAGCAAGTAATGTAAATAATCTTCCCGCAGCGACAGAATCACCTTAACAAAAGGCAGATTCAAGCACTTTCGGAAAAAAGCATAAAAAAATTGCCTTCCTGTCCCAGAAGTACAAACAAAGAAAAACTCTTCAAACTGGTCAAAAATCAAAACAGTCAGTAAATTATTTTCAGCATTATGCCGCAACTGCTCGATAATAAATGCTGAATCATGCAGGATTAAATCAGAAGAAGCAGGGAAAACTAACCCCCCTAAACTCCCTTCCCTGCGAGACAAGGGGGGGGCAGCAGGCCCCTCTGCTCCTACTAGCTGGGTATTGGTATCTAAACTGTGAACCTCTATTTTTTCCTGACTATCCTCATAAATTTGTGTCAATCCTTTTGACCTCAATCGCCTTTTTTCTTCAGCTTCTATTCTTTCGAGTCCCTTACTTAAACGCTTCTCCAATTCCATTACCCAATCGGTGTATACTTGCACGACAACAGGCAAAGTATTTCGCCCCCCCAACGTCATATTTTTCAATGCAGGTACTAATCCAGCGTTGACAAGAGAACTTTTCCCTACACCACTTGGCCCATGAATTATAGTTAATTTATGGTCATCCCGACCGATTCTTTCCAGCAAGCGGTTAATATCTTGTTGCCGACAGGAAGCAGTCATTTCCTCAGCAATTGCTGCTTGAGCTTCCGCACAAGATGTAGAAGGGTTAATCGCTTGCCGATGTGGTTGCAATTGACCAGCACCGATAAAAGCTCTAAAACCGTACTGATATTCAATCGAACGCTGGTTTTTCTTAGTGCGAAAAGCCTTGAGGTATTCGCCTCGCTCAAAGTAGAGCGATCGCAAATCAGTTAAAATATCAATGTAAAGTCGCGGGTCATACTTGGGCTCAGTTTCCGCAACTGCTAACTCTAAATAATGTACAGCTCCCTCCCATTGCCCTAATTGCCGCAGACTTTGTGCTAGTAGTAAAAGATATAAACTGCGATCGGATTGATGAGTAGTAAGTGGGGACTCAGCAGCAGGCATGAGACAGAAGGTAGAAGACAACAGCAAATCTCCATCGCTCAAGGGTTTCTCTGCTTCCTGATTCACCCCTTGATCCAAAATTGCCAGAGCTAGCTCAGCCAACTGACGAGCAGGATGCCATCTAAATTGTTGCAGCGCCACCTCAGCCAGAAAGCCATAATCTTGAGCGAGTTGGCGGGAAGTACCGTAGATGAAATGCAACTGCAAGGAATTTTCCGCAAGAGCTTGCAATTCTTCCCAATCTTCTAGTCTTTGCAGTACCTCTCCCAAATGACTTGTCACCGCAGCCACCAAGTCGGGACGATTTGCTGCTTCAAAGTCATTTTTAGATGCTTGTAGACTAATTTTTGCTTCCTGCAAATGCAGGCGGTTAGCTACCGGGTTTCTGGCAGCTTGGAGGCGCTGGCACAAGGCGATGTGAAACAAAACTATCCCTTGCCGTTCTAGAAATTGGTGAGTAGGAATGGGGGGTGAAGAATTGATATCTTCGTTAAAAGCAAGGCTAATTTTTAGTGTTTTTTTCTCAGTTTTCTGCTGCCAAAATGCTAAGCTTTGCTGATAGTGAATCAAAGCAATTTCTGGGCGATCGCTGATGTAGTAATCCCTACCAATTACAAATTGTAAACTAGCTTCGAGGGCAGGT
>DATGYA010000517.1:0-2691 GCA_035298405.1 Kamptonema sp.
ATCATTAGTAATCCACAACACAATCGGAAAAGGAAAACCCCGCAATCCTTCCCGCGTCCACTGGAGATAACCAAAAAATTTATCTTGTTCCGATCGCTCAGAATTTCTAGTCAATAACGATAAATCTTCAGCCCCAACAACCGTTAAAACTGACCTACCTTTCTGCTGCAAATACTCATCTTTCTCTACCTGCTTAGCAATGGCACTTCTCAGACTAGGTTCCCCTCTGGCAAGTCTTAATCGATAGGGGCGAATATTCCATTTTTCTAGTTCCTCTTCGTAACGCCTAATCAGGCTTTCCCGAAAGTTGATATCATCGCAAACAGCAACCAGTAACGATAAAATTCCCTGACTCGCCTTGATCGATACTAATAACTGGCGATAGCTTCTTTCGTTATCAATTTTATCTTCTAAGAAATCTTCTGGTATCATCAGATTAATCCTCGACGCTTCAAGAGGTCGCAGACGATGGGGTGGATATCATACCACAAATCATCATTTCTATATTCTAACACATACAAGCCGTGTAGCAAGTCTAAAAAGTTCGTATTGTTTGAGTCGTCAGGTTCATAGTTCTTGTAAGTTGCCGTTAATATCTCAAACTCAACTTTGCCTAAACCCGCGGTAAATTCGAGACGCAACTCAGTTAAGGAACGGTTGAGGATTTCCTGATTAATTTTGATATCTTGGCGAGATGGTTTTTCCTCAATTAACAACAAACATTCTTCACAACATTTATTCGCGATGCGAATCATCTCTCGCAACACGCCGCCACTTTTAAACACGATCTGTTGCGCTATTTCTGGTTCTATCAATCTAGAGGAAAGGCGCTTTTGTAAAATATCCAAGAATAGAAGATTAGTTTGCTCAATAGCGATAGGGTTAGGTTGCCGATTTTCCCCTTTTGCAAACAGTTTGGAAACAGGCATAATTTGAATTTTGTTGTCTGTCTCTGTACTGATTGTTGAGCGCAAATTAATATTTCTGACAACGGCAATCGGAATCGTAAAAATTACTCGAAATTGTGGTGATAGTAAAGCCTTAATATTGTCTCTATAAATATTACCGATCAAAGCTAAATCCAACTTGTCTAAATCATCAATAATCACAAGTATGTTTTTATTAACTGAGTTCTCAATAACAACAGCAATTTCATTGATCCGCCCGATAAGATCGGCAAAGTTTTTTCCTAATTCTTCCTTAATCTCGGTTCTGGTTACTGCATCTGCTTGCAATTTACCTTTAATGATACCTAATAAATCAAACCCGGCACTTGATTCAACTTTTATCTCATCGAGTTTAGTTTTGGTGCGAGTAGCAAACCATTCATAAAATTTATCTTTAATAGATTTACTAATATTAACTTTTTCCTTCTCTGCTTTCTCCATCAACTGAACGGCAATCGCAAATAAAATGTTAATATGGTTAACATCAGACATTTCAATCATATCTGAGATGGAAAAGAAAACCACAAAATATTTTTCTTCCTGCTGTCGGCTAAATTCTGCTAGGAGTGTAGTTTTCCCTGAACCTCGATGTCCAGCAAAAATAATCTTGTTACTATGAGGAGTGCAGGATTTCACCAATTGTTTCAGTCTAGCTGTCACCTCCTGACGATAGGGAACCTGAAATTTCTCTAAATCCTCTGGTGTAATCAGCGGCTGAAACTGTAAATTTTGATATGCTTCTTCAAAGTCTGCAACTAAATTATTCTCTGCCATAAAACAGCACTCCAGTTGTTACTATATTCAGATAATTATAATATCGAGTTATCCTAAGTTGAGTACAATCAAGTTTACTGACCTGCTACAGTTTTGACGCATGACCCCAGAGCCCAACTCTCCCCCACCCAATCCGATCGCAGAAAGTCCCAACGGTAACGCCGCCAATGTTCCCTTAGAACAAGAGGCAATTGTGGCCCCCAAATCCGAAAAACCACTTTCACCGAGGCCTCCACGCACTCCTGTCATCGAGGAACCGCAACAAACAACAGGCGAAATATCCGCCTCAGCCTTCGCACTAGGCGCGATCGCGGCGATGATTATCGGGTTGGCCAACGATAACGTCTGGATTGGGTTAATCGGTGCGATCGCCGCGATCGGGATCTCCCTACGCATCGTCTGGCCGAGTTGGGGCCACATCTGGACGCAAGTAATCCCCCCCACTTGGCGCACCCTAATCGTCGCCTGCTTCGGCATTTTGGCCGGGATCGTAGGCTTGCTGATGCTCAGCGGCACTAATACTGAACCTGGCAGCCGCAACATTCAAATTAACTGGGATGCGATCGGCGCATTGGGCGAACTGATCGGCGCTTTAGGTCAAATTCTGATCGCAATTCTGGGCGTTTACGTCGCTTGGCGGCAATATGTGATCTCAAAAGACTTGACAATTCAGCAAAATAGAATTACTCAACAGCAAACCATAGACGCTTATTTTCAAGGCGTTTCCGACTTAGCCTTAGACGAACAAGGATTCTTGGAAGACTGGCCCCAAGAAAGAGCGATCGCAGAAGGTCGCACCGCTGCCATTATGAGCAGTGTAGATGCAGAAGGCAAAGCCAAAATTATGCGCTTTTTGTCTCAAGCTAAATTAGTGACACCCATCAAGCGCGATCGCCATTTAGGTCGTCCCATCCTCGACGGAGACGGCGGTTACGCTGAAGATCGCGAAAACGGCGTGCGTGTTATCGAT
>DATGYA010000518.1:0-11410 GCA_035298405.1 Kamptonema sp.
CCCGCCGCAGGCATCGCACTTTCAGGCGTTCCAGCCAATGTTTCTAAATACACAGGTTTAGGATTCAAATGCCTAATTATCGCTCCCGCTGCATGATAGCGCCGATTCGTAGCACCTTGCAGCATTTTGTCAAGAATATCACCAAGATTGTCGCTAACTGGGACTTTCAAATAATCTCGCCACGCCCAAGCACCTTCTCTACTATCGAACAAATCAAAGGGGGGAACTTCTGTCAGCAAATGAATGCAGGTGACACCCAAGCTATATATATCGCTGGCAAAAACTGCTTTGCCCATCAGTTGTTCTGGGGCGGTATAAGCAGCACTTCCTATGATTGTACCCGTTTGCGGCAAACCGTTTCCTGTAACTTTCTTAGCAGCACCAAAATCCACTAGAACAAGTTGATTATCCCTGGCAAATCCTGGTAAAACTGAGGGTTGAGATGTTCCTAAATCTGTTGGTAAAATTGGGATAAATCCGGTGATTCCGCCTTGATAAGGGTGAGTGCGGCGAATTATATTTTCTGGTTTGATGTCGCGGTGAATGACTTTTGATTTATGGACAAAATGCAGGACTGGCAACAAATCTTGCAGGAGTTGCCGAATTAAAATTTCGTTAAATGCACCTTTTTGTGCTAGTTCTTCAGCTAAGTTTTTGCCTGCAATAAATTCTTGAACTAAATATTGCTGCCCGTCTTGCTCGAAGTGTGCTAGAAGTTCTGGAATTTGTGGATGTTTGCCCAATGTCTCTAGCTGCATTGCTTCTTGATGAAACAACTCTGCTGCTTTTTCCGGGGATGAGTTATGAGGGAAAAACTGTTTAATTACGCAATGAGAGTAGCTGAAGGATTTGTTTTCATCTACAGCTAAAAATGTTCTACCAAAGCCACCTTGCCCGATAGGTTTTATGGCTCGGTAGCGAAAAGCCAATGGTATTTCTAGCTCTTTTAAAGCCGCTTCACTTTTTATTTCTCTGAGCGAAATGCTAGGACTCAGTAATAATTTTGAGCCACAGCTAGAACAGTTTTCTGCATCAGCAATGTTTTGTGGCTTCTGACAATCTGGATTGAAGCAATAGCTCATTGAAGTTTAGATTTTTAATTTGTTAGTTGTTAGTTGTTAGTTGTTAATTGCTAATTGCTAATTGCTAATTGCTAATTGGGTAAGAATCCTCCCCATCTCCCTCATCTCCCCCATCCTCCCCCATCTCCCTCATCTCCCATCAGGTAGGCACAAGTTCTCCTGGTCGCAATCTCGCCCATTTGCCTGTTTCTTGCTTGAAGCTGAGACAGCCAACGACATCCCATTCCATCTCTATTTCGTCTTCGCGGGGGCGAATGTTGACGTTGATACTGGGTTCAATAGGTTCAAAATGAGGGGTTTCAGTGAGATGAGGCTGCTCGTGCTGGCCTTCTACGGCGTGGTAGGTGATGCAGTCGTCTACGTAATGGCAGTTAACACAAATACACATTTCCGAATTCCTCTGTGCATTTCAAAAAGATCAAAACTGATTTGAGTTACTTTCTGTTAATCTAGCGTAGGCTGGAGGCTAGTGGCTTGAGAGTTTGGTTGATTTTTGTTGCAATGTCTAGCATTTCTCTTTCTGCATTATCTCCTGATAGTTGGCCTTTTGAGTTGAAATCGCTGCCCTCTCCTGCTTACTTGGTGGGCGGTGCAGTGCGAGATGCGCTGCTAGGGCGAGTTTCTGAGTATTTGGATTTGGATTTTGTGATGCTGTCGCCGGCGGTGAAGACAGCGAGGAAAATTGCTAATCTTTATCAGGCTGGGTTTGTGTTGCTGGATGCTGAGCGACAAATTGCGCGGGTGGTTTTTGAGGGCGCTACGGCTGATTTTGCTCAGGCGGAGGGAGGGAGTTTAGAGGTGGATTTGCGGCGGCGGGATTTTCGGGTAAATGCGATCGCCTACAATCCTTTCACTGGGGAAATTATAGATCCTGTGGAGGGTCAAGGGGATTTGGAGCAGCGGATAATTAGGATGATTTCGCCTGCAAATTTGCGCGACGATCCGCTGAGGTTGTTAAGAGCTTACCGCCAAGCAGCTCAGTTGGGTTTTGCGATCGCGCCTGAAACTCATTCTACCATCCGCGAGTTAGCACCGCTGTTAAGCCAGGTAGCTGTTGAACGGGTGCGATCGGAGTTGGGTTATTTGTTAAATAATCCTCTGGGGATTCCTTGGATCTGTCGTGCTTGGGAAGATGGTTTAATTTCAGTTTGGTTTCCAACTGCTAGCGATCGCTTTGACAAATTAGAAAAAATTAATGCGTCTGCTGCAATCTTAGCCGAAGTCTGGCCTAATTTGCCTGTGGAATTGTCGCGCTGGGTGCGCGATACGATTAAAACACCTCTATTAACTATAGCGAAGTTGGCGTGTTTGGTAAATCCAGAGCCAGCGGTTGCTGAGATTGAGTTGATGGCTTTGAAGTATAGTAATGCGGAAATTAAAGGCGCGATCGCGCTTCTGAAATATTTGCCTAAATTGCAAGCAACAGCAAGTTCTGAAATGTCTTTAAAAGAGCAGTATTTTTTGTTCAGAGAAGTGGGAAATCTGTTTCCTGCTTTAGCTGTATTTGCTGTAGCGGCGGGAGTGTCAGTTGATGGGATATTACTTTTAATTAATCGTTATCTGAATCCAAAGGATCTGGTTGCTCATCCCACACAATTAGTGAGTGGCAACGATTTAATGGCAGAGTTAAATTTGCCTAGAAGTCCGCTAATTGGTCAAGTGTTGCTAGAGATCCAGTTAGCACGGGTTGAGGGGAGAATTTCTACTCGTGAAGAAGCGCTACAATTGGCAGCAAATTTGGCTGGCAACGTACTATAATTATCCTATTTGATATTACTAAATTCTATTGGCAATTCAAACTGACCGCCTGTACTTGATTCAAACTCAATCACCTTAACTACTGCATCAAGATTCAGCGTCCCATAAATGTGAGGAAAGATATCTCCATCAGCCTCTTCATATTTTACTTCAGATTGCACTCGCTCGGACTCAATATAAAGAAGGATCAATTCTTTTTTTCCGGCAAAAAACTTATTTGCAACCTTGATTACTTGGTGTGGTGTCGAACAATGAATAAAGCCTTCAGTGTCTAGGGTATCGCCGCGATAAGCTTGGTTCAGTTTTGCTTGTTCCCATTGTTGGCGATTAGTAATATGCAAGATAATATTCATAGTTTGAGATTGTTAAAATGGGACACAACAGAGAGTAAAAATTAGCAGGAAACTAAGATATCAGAACGTTGCAGCACTTTCATATCTTCGTCGTCAAGTTCGACTGGTGTCCCGCTGCGAATCAGTTCTACAAAGTCTTCATTTGGTACCATAATACACAAAGCATACAAGCGCTCTTTGCCAGTATTTTCAATCAAATGAGTGCCTGTTGGAGGCACTAATAAACTATCTCCAGCTTTAATAGTAACTGTTTTGCCGTCACAGGTAGCCTGCCCTTCTCCTTTGAGTACAAAAAACATTTCTACTGCTAGTTGGTGTCGATTGGGAGGCGTTTTACCACCGACATCAAAAATCTCAATGCAAACTGTTAATGAAATCTGAGCATTTGCCGGATCGAAGACAATTGCTAATCGATTGGTATCGTGGGGACTGATGCGAAAAGCTTGATAGTCTCTGGGAGACTTAGCAACGGGAATCATACAATGGTGTGTCATAGCTAATCCCTTGTTAATAATTGTTAGTAAAATTAATAATACTTGATGAGTTTAGCTTTTTGTATAATAGCATCTTGCGGCAGATAAGTCATCTATATTTTTAGCTCTAGGATTGCGGCGATATTAGGCTATTTTTAAGGCTAGCAGAAGTTTGGCCCTTCACCGTGAAACCAGTAGAAGGGCGATCGCACGATTTTACTTTCATGCCAACCAGCTTAAACTAGAACTCGCTCGGAGTTAACAGTTAACCATTAACCGATCATCCTTTTAATCAAATCTACTTTGCCTTTATAAGGAGCATATCGCCATTTCAAATCAAGTAGAAATGATTTATGCAGCACACTTTTGTAATGGGAAAACGTATCAAAACTTGCTTTTCCGTGATAGCTACCAATCCCGCTATCCCCAACTCCCCCAAAAGGCAAAGATGTCACCCCAAATTGCATAACAGTATCGTTAATACAGACACTACCTGACGAAGTTTCCCGCAAAACTCGTTGTTGTTTGTCTTTGCTTTTGGAGAAAAAATACAAAGCTAAAGGTTTAGGACGAGCATTAATTTGGGCGATCGCATCTCCCAAATCTTCATACTCTAACACTGGCAAAATTGGCCCAAAAATCTCATCTTGCATCACAGCAGACTCCCAAGAAATACTATCTATTAATGTCGGGGCAATGTATCTATCCTCTGGGTTGGTTTGACCGCCTACAACAACTTCTCCATCTTTCATAAATTCTGTCAAACGCCCCAAATGCTTTTGATTGATAATTCGGCAATAGTCGGGACTTTGGGCGGGATCGTCTCCATAAAATTCATGGATAGAGTGTTTAATTGCCTTCAATAATTCCGGTTTAACTTTTTTGTCTACCAATAAGTAATCAGGTGCAATACAAGTTTGACCAGCATTGATAAATTTACCCCAAGTAATCCGTTTTGCTGTATATTCAACTTGAATTTCTGAGTCCACAATGCAGGGGCTTTTTCCCCCTAATTCCAGTGTGACAGGCGTTAGGTGTTTCGCGGCAGCTTCCATCACCACTTGACCTACTTTGATACCCCCTGTAAAAAAGATATGGTCAAATTTTTCAGCTAGTAACTGTTGGCTAATTTCCACGCCACCCTCAACAGCGACAATGTAAGCAGGGTCAAAGTTTTTGTTAATCATCTCAGCAACAACTTGGGAAGTATTGGCCGCTATTTCTGAAGGTTTGAGTACAGCACAGTTACCCGCTGCGATCGCACCTACTAAAGGTGATATCATTAACTGAAAAGGATAATTCCAAGGCCCAATAATCAGCACAACTCCCTTTGGTTCGGGGTAAATACTAGCCCAGGCTAGAAATTGTTCGATGGAAGTTGGTACTTTCCTCGGTTTTACCCAAGATTTCAGGTGATTAATGGCATAATTAACTTCAGAGACAGAGGCGATCTCAAAATAAGCCTCAAACTCTGGTCGATTTAGGTCAGCCTTGACAGCATCGACAATCCGTGATTGATTAGAAGATATCGTATCTTTGAGACGCTTGAGCTGTTCAATCCGAAAAGCTACATCTTTGGTTTTGCCAGTAGCAAAAAACTGCCGCTGCTGGCTGATAATCTCACTGACTGTTACCATTGAGTGTATCATTTTTTTGACTCCGCCTTTATAAAAATAAATGTTACACTATTTTATCAAAATGGAGAGGTACAGTGAAACCTTTTTATCCAGTTAAGCAATTTAAACGTTTTTATATCATTGTTATTATCATTATAATTGCTGGGGCAGTGATAGTGCGATCGCATCCTTTGACAATTGCCAATAAATCATCAGAAATCCCGGTACAGCAGAGAGGAGTTAGCGATATCAAAGAACCTATTCAGCCGATCCCCCTGCATATCGATCTCAATCCCAATAAAGTAGTTTTGGGGGAAAAACTATTTAATGAACCTCAACTGTCGAGCAATAATACTATCTCCTGTGCGAGTTGCCACAGTTTGAAAACGGGTGGCACAGATCGCTCGGTTCATTCATTGGGTATTAATGGTAATATTGGCTTTGTAAATACACCAACCGTATTTAACAGTGGATTTAATTTTAGGCAATTTTGGGATGGGCGATCCGAGACCCTTGAACAGCAGATTGATGGCCCAACTAACTCATCTCATGAAATGGGTTCTAATTGGCCGCAAATTATTAGTAAACTCAAGCAAGATCCCAACTATGTTTCGACTTTTCGTAAGCTTTACGAAGAGGATATTAACCATGAGAATATCAAGGACGCGATCGCAACTTTTATGCGCTCTCTTTACACTCCCAACTCCCGCTTCGACAAATATCTCCGGGGCGACATTAACGCTATCAACGAAAACGAAAAAAAAGGCTATACTCTTTTTAAAGACTATGGCTGCACTAGCTGTCATCAAGGCATGAATATTGGTGGCAATATGTTTCAGAAATTCGGAGTTTTAGACGATTACTTTGCTCGTCGTGGTAACATCACAAAAGCCGATAGTGGACGTGCTAACATCACCGGAGATCGCAACGACGATCGCGTATTTAAAGTACCCAGTTTGCGAAACGTGGAACTGACAGCACCTTACTTTCATGACGGATTAACTAAATCTTTAGAAGAAGCTATTGCTGTTATGGGAAAATACCAATTAGGGCGTACACTTTCCAAAGCAGAAATAGACGCGATCGTTTTGTTCTTAAAAACACTAACAGGCGAGTACAAAGGCAAATCCTTACAATCTTAGATTTTATAAAAGTACAATGACAACATCCAAAATCGGTTTTTTTTCCTCTCTCTTATCGCTGGTTTTATTGTTCACCACCATCGGTTGTACCTCTACTTCCCAAAAACGAATTGTGATTTGCTCAAAAGACTTTTCCGAGCAAATTATCCTGGCAGAAATATTAGCTCGCCACATCGAAGCCAAGACAGATATAAAAGTAGAGCGCAAACTAAATTTAGGTGGAACTCTTTGCCATCAATCGCTAATAGCTGGTAAAGTTGACTTGTATGTAGAATATACTGGCACGGCTTTTACCAATATTCTTAAACAAAAGCCAATGGCAGACCCCAAAAAAGTTTATGCTTATATCAAGCAAGAATATGCAAAAAAGTTTAAGTTAGAATGGACAGAACCACTGGGATTTAATAACAGCTTTGCGATTACTATGCGGGGAGATGATGCTAAAAAACTTAATCTGCAAACCCTTTCTCAACTTGGAAAAGTTTCACCACAACTGCGGGCGGGTTTCGGGCCCGAATTCAAAGAAAGGGAAGATGGATTTCCCGGATTAGCAAAAACTTACAGCCTTAAGTTTGCCCAAGAACCGAAGGAAATGCTATTAGGACTACTGTATCAAGCACTCAAAGAAAAAGAAGTAGATGTCATCGCTGGCAACTCGACTGATGGGTTAATTGAGAGTTTAGGTTTAGTTGTTCTTAAAGATGACAAGCAATATTTTCCGCCCTATGAAGCCGCCCCAGTTGTGCGTTCTGAAATTTTGGAAAAATACCCAGAGTTGCGTCAAGTTCTGAAGGAATTGGGAGGTAAAATATCTGAGGAAGATATGCGAAAACTCAACTATCAAGTTGATGGTAAACAACTGGATGCTGCACAAGTGGCACAGGAATTTTTGCAGCAAAAGCTGGGGGAGTTAACGCCGACACCGGACAAGAAATGAGAATAGAGAATATACTAAATCTCCAGCTAACTTTGCAAGCTTTGCACTATTTCCGTCGATAAACCTGTGAGTCTGACAATTTGCTCTAGCGGTATATTTTCTCGCCACAAGTTTCTCGCAACTTCTTCCATAGCAAACTGTCGTACATACTAAATAATTTAGCATCCCCTATAGAGCTTACTTACTTCCTAGTCTCTTACTTGATTGTCGCCCTCATCCTAATTCCCCTCACTAAGTCGCCGCAAAGTCAAAACATCACTCATCTTTTTAATTTGCGTAGAAGTACGCTCAAGCTGCTCTTTATTCTGAATATCAACACATAAATCAATTAAAGCCGGCAAACCGGGATAAGTCTTCACGCTGGCGCTGCGAACATTCACATGATTGTCCTTCAAATGAGACAAAACATCATTAAGCACGCCCACGCGATCGAGCACTTCAATTTGCAGATTCACTGGGTAAGTATTCGGCCGTCCCCCATTGCGATTTTCAGGATTCCAACTCACAGGTACAAGCCGATCGCCAGGAATATTTTCCGTATTAGAACAACCTTGTCGGTGAATGGAAATACCGCGATTTTTAGTCACAATCCCAATAATTACTTCCCCCGGTATCGGAGTACAACAACCAGCCAAATGATATAGCAATCCCTCAACTCCTGCGATTGGCGATTTGCTCGGAGATGAACTCGGCATCGGGCGTGCCGGAATTACAGTTGGCACAGGTAAAGTATCAGTAGCTACCTCAATCTTTTGCTGCACTTTTACGCCTTCTCGCAGCCGATTTACTACTAAATTTAGCGTCAATTCCCCATAGCCTAAACCAGCCAGCAAATCTTCAACGCTGTGATAATTGCAACGCAGCGCCACAGCCTGCATCGGCTCAGATTTCAGTAAAGATTCAAAGCCATTTTTGCCCAGTTCTTTTTCCAATAATTCCCGACCGCGAGCCACATTTTCATCGCGGTGCGATCGCTTATACCACTGGCGAATCCGATTCTTAGCTCCATTCGTCTTCACAAAATTCAGCCAATCCAAACTCGGATGACCATTCTTCTGAGTCATAATTTCTACGATGTCGCCATTTTTCAAAAGCGAATCGAGCGTCACCATCCGCCCATTTACCCGCGCACCCGTGCAATGATTTCCAATCTCCGTGTGAATGCGGTAAGCAAAATCCACAGGCGTTGCATCTTTCGTCAACGCTACTACATCGCCTTGGGGCGTAAACACATAGATATCTTCATCAAATAAATTATCTTTAATGCTCTCTAAATATTCCTGAGCATCCTTAAGATCGCTCTGCCATTCCAACAGTTGCCGCAGCCAAGTAAACTTTTCATCATCTCCCGTCACCTTCAGATTATTAGAGCCGCCACTTTCCTTATATTTCCAGTGGGCCGCGATGCCGTACTCTGCAATGTGGTGCATTTCCACGGTGCGGATCTGCACTTCAATCGGGCGGCCACCATTGGCGATCACGCCCGTGTGCAAAGATTGGTAGCGGTTGGGCTTCGGCAAGCCGATGTAGTCCTTGAAGCGACCGGGGATCGGGCAGAAAGCATCGTGCGCGATCGCCAAAGCCCGATAACACTCATCCTTGTTATCCACAATAATCCGCACCGCCGCAATATCGTAAACCTGGTTAAACCCCTTCTGCCGACGCTGCATCTTCTGGTAAATCCCGTACAGGTGCTTCGGGCGACCGCTCACCTCGTAGCACTTAACCCCAATTTTGTCAAGTCTATCTCGCAAAGTGGCCGTCACCTCCGCCAATTGCGCCTCCCGGTCAGTTCGCTTCTGATCTACTAAATCCTTAATTTCCCCGTAAGCTTCCGGTTCCAGATATTTAAACGACAAGTCCTCCAATTCCCACTTAAAGCGACCGATCCCCAAGCGATTCGCCAAAGGCGCAAAAATTTCTCGTGTTTCCAGAGCAATGCTGCGGCGCTTCTCGTCGGAGAGATGTTCCAGCGTCCGCATATTGTGCAACCTGTCCGCCAACTTCACCACAATCACCCGGATATCCTTAGCCATTGCCAGGAACATTCGCCGGAAATTCTCAGCTTGGCGTTCAGTTTTGCTAGAAAAATTAAACTTAGAAAGCTTAGTCACCCCTTCTACCAACTGCCGCACCTCAGCGCCAAACCGTTGTTCGATCTCTTCGAGAGTGACAGGAGTATCCTCAACAATGTCATGGAGGAAGCCAGCCGCAACCATCGCGCTATTGCCTCCTAAATACCGCAGCATCCCGGCAACAGCGACGGGATGGCAGATGTAAGGCTCACCCGATTTGCGGGTTTGACCCTTGTGGAGCTCATTGGCAAATTCAAAGGCTCGACAAATTAAAGCATTATCCGTCGAACAGGCCGCGATCGCTCCCGACCCATCAGTATCCACTCGACCATTGAGACATTCTTGCAACCAATCAGGAATGTTACAGTCATTTGAAATGGAGGGAATCAGAGTGTTGGCATTCATAGGAGTCACGGTTTAAAAGTTACAAATAGATAGTGCGACAGAAATCATTTTCCGGTTGAACAGCAGGATTTATGTATCTAGGTATACTAAGCTAAAATTGACACTTACAGTCAATATCAAAAAAACTCTGTATTTTTCTGTCAACTATAGCTATCTAAATTCAGAACAACCACCCTCGCAGGGAGGAAAAAATCGGGCTTTAGGCAAAGGTTCTGTTTAGTTGCCCTTCCCTTGTAGAATTAAGAACGTTTTGGGAATTTAAAGTACAGCTTTCGGATGTCTGCTTCAAAGCAGACAATGCTTAGCTAAAAGCTCAGAACGGGCGTATCTAGGCTGAGTAATTTTAAACTCGCCTTAAAAAATATTCTCTAAGATTGGGGCGGAGTCGGCAAAAATGCACAACTTCCCTTAATCTTTGGAAACCTTAAGGAAATATCTACCTTAATTATAAATACAAATTTCTTTACATTTGTTATGCTGTCCAAAAATCGCCACCAGCACTACTTGGAATTTCAGCAAATTCTCCAAGACCTGCAAACCTCTGCTACACAGGGTAATCTAGATCGGGCAGCACTCTTGGCAGCTTTTGGAGAAGTCCAGCAATTTTTCGCAGGGCAAATCATGGCTTCAGACAGCGACGGGTTAGATCCGCCGCCTTTATCACCCCTAGAACAGTCATGTTTAACGGAAATGCACAAGCAGTTGCGCCTGTTGGGGATGGATGTTGCATTTTTGCAAGCATCGCGGGTTGAGGCAACAGCCAAAACTCGGCAAGCTGCGGCAAGCGATCGCATTAACACCCTGATCGGCTACTGCGATGCCATGCTACAAAAGGACGCAGAATAAACAGGCTATCCTAATTACAGCCAAATCACACGCCAGAAATAGAGAAATTGAGCCAAGGAGACAAAAAAGCCGTGCAATGTCCTAAATGTAAGCACCCGGAGCTAGAGGAAGGAATGTTGAACAACCACTTATCAGTTAAGTGGTGCCCTAACTGCTACGGCATCTGGATGCCGTCCAAAGAATATCAAGGTTGGCAAGAATATCAGCGCCAGTGGCCGAGCAAATCCCAGCCAAAAGGAACTGTCAGCCCCGACTTCGCACCTTCTCCCTACGATGCCAAAGCCGCTATGTGTCCAGACGATGGTCAATATCTATCGCGAGCCAGAATTCCCTTCACCAAAACACCTGTCTATGTAGAGCGTTGTAGTGTTTGCGGCGGCATTTGGTGCGATAGCGGCGAATGGGAAATTCTCGAAAGCATGGGGCTTCACGCCCAAATTGAGCAATTATTCTCAAGTGCCTGGCAAGCTAAGGCTCGCTTGGAGGAGCTTGCCCAAAGAGAGCGTCAAGGCATAATTGACAAACTAGGAGAGGAATTATCTCAGTATGTCTTTGCACTGGCGGAAGTTTTGGAAGACCATCCCAACGGAGATTTTGCTGCTTCCTACATTTTGCGGAGATTTGAAAGCAAGCGAAAAGGTATTCGGGCTAATGGCTAATGGCTAATAGCTAATGGCTAATAGCTAATGGCTAATAGCTAATGGCTAATAGCTAATGGCTAAT
>DATGYA010000519.1:0-13770 GCA_035298405.1 Kamptonema sp.
ATTAGCAATTAGCAATTAGCCATTAGTCATTAGCCATTAATAAAACATTAAGCATCGCAGTACAAATGCCAGCACAGTAACGGCACAAACTAATGCTAATTGACCAGGCAGAGGATAAATTGAGTATTTGAGAATCGCTGGTATTAGAGGCATATTTTTGGCAGTTGTCAAGTGCAGAAAATGCGCTGTAACTAGATAGCTCAAACCTATGAAATGAACGCTCAACAAACCACAAAGACAGCTAAAAGCTAGAGATTCTAATCGCGGTGAAACCTTAAAAGCAAATCTGCCGCAGATCCAAGCACCAGGAATAAAACCTAGTAAATAACCAAAAGTTGGTTCCTTGAGATAACCAAATCCGCCACCTTGGGAAAATACGGGTAGTAAAGTTAAACCTAGTGCTAGATAGGCAATTTGGGAAAGAGCTGCGGCAGTTTTTCCACCCATACACCCTACCAGTAAGACTGCTCCAATCTGATAGGTGACTCCGAGCGATTGCGGCTGAACTCCATGCTCCCAAATCAATGCTGGATTGGCGACAAAGGCTTCTAAAAAAGTGCCGCCAATCGTGAGGAGCAAACCGACAACGGCCCACAATAATTCAATGGGAGCAGGCATGATGGGAATTAAAAATTAAAGATTAAAAATTAAAAATGAGCAAGTCATCTTTAATTTTGAACTTTTAATTTTACATTTTTAATTGACCTGGAATTGGTGCTTCGCCGCCGGAAAGTCCCAGAGATTCTAACATGGCATTGTCTCGATCTGGGGGTTGGCCGAGGGTAGTCAGGTAGTGACCGATTAGCATAGCATTAATTCCAGCTTTTAAACCAAGACCTTGTAGTTCTCCCATGACGGCTTCTCTACCTCCAGCGTAGCGGATGATTTGTTCTGGGAGTAAGAGCCGGAAAATTGCGATCGCATGAAGCGCTTCGTAAGCATCTAGTTTAGCGCGATCGCCTAGCGGTGTCCCCTCTCTGGGATTTAGCAAATTCAGCGGTACAGACTCCACCTCCAACTCCCGCAATGCTAAAGCTAAGTCTATTCGATCTTCCCAAGTTTCCCCCATGCCTAAAATGCCGCCAGTACAAGCTTGAATACCTGCGGCTTTTATATTCTTCACTGTTTCCACGCGATCGCGCCAACTGTGAGTCCCTACTATATTCGGAAAAAATTCCTCAGATGCCTCCAAATTGTGGTTGTAGCGCGTTACCCCCGCCTCCCGCAGCGCTTGCGCTTGTTCCGCTGTCACCTCACCCAAGGCACAGCACGGTTTAATATTCGTTTCCGCAATAATCTGCTGCACCGTTTCCAGAATTTGTTCAAACTCTGTTGATTTCGGGCTATTATACTTAATTCCCCTGCCTTGAGAAACTAAACAAAACCTCTTAGCACCAGCAGCCTGAGCCGCTTTCGCTTGAGCTAAAATCTCCTCTTGAGATTTCAAGCCATAAATCGGCGAATCTTCACCGGGATGGTGGACCGACTGAGAGCAAAACCCACAATTTTCCGAGCAATTTCCAGACTTAACGTTGACAATGCTGCATAAATCCACCGTGTTACCGCAGCAAGCTTGACGCACGCGATCGGCCGCTTCGCACAGCAGTAAAATATTTTCTTGACCCTCAATTTTAGTCAAGGCTAAAGCTTCCTCCCGACTGAGGCGATAGCCGCCAATAATCCTTTCTGCAAGGCTATTTAGCCATGTTTGCAGAGATTGTTCAGTTGGGTTTTGAGCGATCGCTAAATTAGAAAAAGATGATAACGGCGCTTGCACCACGCTTGCTCCTCAATTGAAATAATCACAATTTTATTGCAGAATTAACAATTATAAGCTAGCGTTGACCTACTTAACACAAAATTTATTCAGCCGCCACTGCTAAGCTCATCAAAACATAAAAAGTTTATAAATAGTCAAATTTCTTAACCTGATCTTTACTTTCAGACGCTATCCTCTTATGGGATATCCTTTAGGAAGGCTGAAGCTTTATAATCATGATTTTTCGTATCAACCTCATCAATTCAAATCGTCTAAGCGCTGCTATTTCGGCCTTAGCTCTCACCGTCAGTCTAGCTGCTTGCGGCAGCGGCACAAACACTGCTGGAACTGACAATGCCTCTCCTAGTGCTAGCGGATCTCCCAGTGCCTCTCCAGTGGCATCCTCTGGCAACGCTGCTAGCACTAAACTCGCTCTTGCTACTGACGTAGGTTTAACAGGCGCTGGCGCGACATTTCCCGCACCCCTTTACCAGCGATGGTTCCAAGATTTCAACACAGCAAATCCGAAATTACAAATCAATTATCAGTCAGTGGGCAGCGGCGCAGGCGTAGAACAGTTTACCAAAGGCACTGTAGACTTTGGAGCCAGCGACACTGCCATGAAAGATGAAGAAATCGCCAAAGTACCCGCAGACAAAGGTGTACTCTTGCTGCCGATGTCAGCAGGAAGTATCGTAATTGCTTACAACTTACCAGACGTACCTGAACTGAAATTGCCCAGAGATGTTTATGTAGATATCTTCTTGGGTAAGATTACCAAATGGAATGACCCCAAAATTGCCGCAGCTAACCCTGGTGCTAAGCTGCCAGACCAAAATATCACAGTTGTACACCGTTCTGACGGCAGCGGTACCACAGGCGTTTTCACAAAACACCTCAGCGCCATCAGCCCAGAATGGAAAGAAAAAGTAGGAGAAGGCAAGACAGTAGAGTGGCCCTCGCCTGGTAATATTGGTGGCAAAGGGAATGAAGGTGTCACTGCTTCTCTTCTACAAACCGTTGGCGCGATCGGCTACATTGAGTATGGCTACGCTAAGAATAACAATGTCAAGTTTGCTGCCCTGCAAAATAAAGCAGGCAACTTTGTTGTTTATAACGACGAAGCAGGAGCAAAAACCCTGGCAGCAGTGACGCTACCGGAAAATCTCCGAGCCTTCATTCCCGATCCAGAAGGAGCAGATTCCTATCCTATTGTTAGCTACACTTGGATGCTAATTCCCAAGAAAGTTACCGATCCTAACAAAGCAAAATCCATAGAAGCCATGATTGAATATGGCTTAAATGAAGGTCAAAAGGTGAGTGCGGAATTGGGATATGTTCCTCTGCCGCAAAATGTTAGAGAGAAAGTGGCTGCCGCTGCTGATGGAATTAGTGCGGACTACAAGATCGAAGTCAAATAGATAATTGTTAGTTGTTAGTGGTTGGTTGTTGGTTGTTGGTTGTTAGGGGTTAGTGGAAAAACAGAACCAACAACTAATCAATCACCAAAAGCTCTGAGTGGTTAATGATTGGTTGTCAGTAATGAATACAACTAACAACTAACAACCAACCACTAACAATTAACAAACTAGATCGAAACGAAACTATCATTTTACTTTCTGTTATGATTCCACAAGCTAACAACGGCCCAATAAGCGATCGCTCCCGCTCTGAGGCAGAAAAATCGCTGGATATCGGCTTTATATTGCTAACTAAGGTCTTGGGAATAGGAATTGGCGTTATATTGCTGGTCATAGCGCTCACAGTTGCCATTAGAGCTTTACCCGCGATCGGGCAATTTGGTCTAGGATTTCTGTTTTCCAGTGTTTGGAATCCCGTTAAAGATGAGTACGGGGCGCTGCCGATGATTTACGGGACAATAGTTAGTTCCGCGATCGCGCTAGTTTTAGCAGTACCATTAGGGGTAGGAACTGCGATCTTTCTAAGCGAGGATTTTCTGCCCCTACCAGTACGTACCGCACTTGTTTTTTTGGTAGAACTTTTAGCCGCTATCCCTAGTGTCGTATATGGCTTATGGGGAATTTACGTTTTAATTCCCATCATCAGTCCTATTGGAAAATTCCTGAACAGCAACCTCGGCTGGCTGCCATTTTTTAGCACTCCTCCCGTTGGCCCTGGAATGTTACCTGCCGGAGTGATTTTGGCAATTATGACTTTGCCAATTATTACAGCAATTTCCCGTGATTCTCTAGCGAGTCTCCCACCCGAATTGCGGCAGGCATCTCTCGGTTTAGGAGCATCCCGCTGGACGACGATTTTCAGAGTGCTAGTACCCGCAGCTTTCTCTGGAATTGTAGGCGGAATTATGTTAGGACTCGGTCGCGCTATGGGGGAAACGATGGCCGCTACGCTGTTAATTGGAAATTCCAATCAGTTGAGTCTTTCCTTACTAGCTCCGGCCAATACTATCGCTTCTCTGCTAGCAAATCAATTTGCTGAAGCTTCTGGTTTGCAAGTAGCAGCTTTGATGTATGCGGGGTTAGTTCTATTTGCTTTGACCCTGATAGTTAATATCTTAGCAGAAACGATCGTCTCCCGCGTCAGAGCTAAGTACAACTAGAAGTCTGCCCTATCCTTTATAGTCTTACTTTATGTCTAGTAGCGTCAAAAATCAAGATTTTGATTCCAGTTCCGAGAGCTTGAAAAAAGTTAAGAATAGTCCGCGATCGCTGTTCAATATTGGGATGACAGTGCTAGCAGGCGCTTGTCTGGGTATTTCCATTTTGCCTTTATTTGCAGTGCTGTTCTACGTCGCAGGTAAAGGTGCAAGCCGCCTAACTTTGGACTTATTTACGAAGCTGCCTCCCCCGCCTGGCCTATCGCAAGGTGGGATAGCAAATGCGATTATTGGGACTCTGCTAACTGTAGGAATTGCGACTTTAATTGCTGTTCCCTTTGGGGTTTTGGCGGCAGTTTATTTGTCGGAATTTAGCAAAGGTCAGTGGGCTCGCTGGATTCGTTTTGCTACTAACGTTCTTAGCGGTGTCCCTTCAATCATTGCGGGGGTATTTGCTTACGGTTTGATAGTAGTAACTATGGGTACTTTCTCGGCAGTTGCCGGGGGGGTGGCGCTAGCTGTGCTGATGTTGCCAACTATAGTACGGACGACAGATGAAGCTTTGCAAATTGTACCTCAAGATATTAGATGGGCCTCTGTTGGCGTGGGGGCTTCTAATTACCAAACAGTGTTAAGCGTTGTTCTGCCGGCGGCAATTCCGGCAATTTTAACAGGGGTAACTCTGGCGATCGCGCGTGCTGCTGGAGAAACTGCGCCTTTAATTTTTACTGCGCTTAATTCCCCTTTTTGGCCAAAGGGTTTATTAGAACCAACTCCATCTCTATCGGTTTTGGTTTACAACTTTGCTACAGTTCCTTTTAAAGCACAACAGGAGTTAGCTTGGGCGGCTTCTTTAATTTTGGTGTTTCTAGTTTTGCTGACAAGTGTGCTATCTCGTTTGGCAACTCGTCAGAAAGTCTATTAGGCATCTCTGAATAATGGGTGTGCAATCCCGATCGTATCTAGGTTAAAACTTAAGTTCGATCGCTATCTATTGAGTAAAATTTGAGTGGAGAATGCTTTTATGTACTTAGAAAAAGAACCTGAGATTGTTTTACAAACAGACAATATCAATATCTACTACGGTAATTTTTTAGCCGTTAAGGATGTTTGTCTCAGTATTGCTAAAAATGAAATCACTGCTTTCATCGGGCCTTCGGGTTGCGGCAAAAGTACGATTCTACGATGTTTTAATCGTCTCAACGATTTAGTATACGGTTTTAAGCTCAAAGGACAAATTTATTACCATAACCAAAATCTCTACGATCCCGATATAGATCCAGTGGAAGTGCGCCGCAAAATTGGTATGGTTTTTCAGAAGCCTAATCCTTTCCCAAAATCGATTTATGATAATATCGCTTATGGGGCGAGGGTCAATAATTATAAGGGAGATATGGATGAGTTGGTGGAGCGCTCTCTCCGCCAAGCTTACCTCTGGGATGAGGTGAAAGATAAGCTTAAACAAAGTGGTTTTTCTCTGTCTGGGGGTCAGCAGCAACGCCTTTGTATCGCACGCGCGATCGCGATTAATCCTGATGTTGTGTTAATGGATGAACCCTGTGCTTCTCTTGACCCGATTTCTACTCTTAAAATTGAAGAGTTGATGCGAGAACTCAAAGAGAAGTATACGATTGTGATCGTTACCCATAATATGCAGCAGGCTTCTAGGGTATCTGATATGACTGCATTTTTTAATGCTAAACTCTCGGATGACGGTAAACGCTTTGGCTATCTCGTTGAAGCAGACAAAACTGAAGTTATTTTCCAAAGTCCGAAGGAAGAAGCCACGATGGAGTATGTAAGCGGACGTTTTGGTTAAATTTGAGGATTGTTGGGTCTTGCCAAAGTTTATGCTAAGACTTGTAGGGTGTGTCAGACTAAGTTCTAGATCATATAATTCAAAGTTGAATTTCTGGCACGCTCTACGAATATTAGCCATTCTTCCACTGCGGAACTCAGACCAAATTTATCTAGACAGAGTTTAGGAAAATTTATTGTGTAACTTCTGCTGGTGATGCGATCGCGAAGGAAGCAAAAAAGGGGGAATCAGACAAATTTCAAATTCCCCCTTTTTGAAGCTAATTTAGGGCGATCGTCTACCCCTTTGGACTATTCTTTATCTAGCACCTAACCTCAGCATTTAAAAACACATCTAAACACACAAAACCCGCAAACGCGGGTAAAATCAAGTCATTTTTAACTGGACAAGAGTTTTTTGTGTAGCCATAATTTCCAATCGCGCGGGTAATGATTGTTTGAACAGCCGCGATTGGAAATCGCATGATATATGATGCTGACCGCCTTAAAGTCAGTTTCAACTCGATCACGCGCTTTTCAGCCAATGCTTATATAAGTTCTCCTTCACCATATTTTGCCTCAGCACTTCGATTAAATATTCCTGAGCTTGTTCAAGGCTCAGGTTCTTGACTTCATCGCGAAAAACTTGCAGTTTGAATTGTTGTTCTAAGCTCAGACCTGTGGGCGTTTCCATAGTTCACTCCTCCAATTTCGATAGGGGATGGCAAGAACGACGTTGGCTTGGGTTCTTTGTATCCCTTAATTGTAAATTATAATTACATGATATTGACAATCTGTCCAAAGTAAACATTTTCGGGCTCATCTATGTCAAAAAAGTACATCTAAGCCGGTATCGCTTTATCATAAAAGGGTAAAAACGGCGAAAGATAAGCCAAAGGAGCTAGTCCAATGGACGCAATGGAGTTTTTTCAGCAGAGTGCTGGTCTGTGGCGATCGCAGCGTAGCATCCATCACCTAGCCTTCCGGCAAGCGGAACTGGGAGATTCTAATATTGAGGTGACAGCGCTCACGGCCGACGATCCGCGAGTCGCTGAAATCTGCCTTATGCACGAAGTCGAACCCTCTCAAGCGGCGGGTGGTGCTTTTGTGACTTGGCACGGCTCGATGGCCTGGGACAAGGAAGATGAGAATCACAAGGGTTCTACGGTATTCGCGATCGTGCCAGATGCAGAAAATCCCCGACAAGGCCTGATGTTACGAGAGCGTGGCTATGCAGAAATCGTTCCCGTAGCTGGACGCTATGAGATGGATGCAGAGGATGGGCTAGTGCTGATTACAGAATACGAAACCATGAGCTCGATCGAGCGCTTCTGGTTTGCTAATCCTAATGTCAGGATGCGGACGAGTGCTGTGAAGCGCTTTGGCGGTTTTAGCACTTCGACTTTCTGCACGGAAGTCCGCGTGGAACCAGATTCAGATGCAGAGGCGACTTCACAGGAGGAAGCCGAAGCAGATCAGTTTTACTCAGCTCTCGGTTGGTAGCGGGCAAGAGGATTTAGTCACAGCAGTCGTCAACAAATGTTAAAGATTGTTGCGTAATTTCAGAAAAATAAGATTTAGATTGCTGGAATCCCCTACTCTGTAATGATGGCTAGTTGTATCACAACACTAGCCGTTTTATGTGTCAACAACTTCTGAAAATTAAGATTACGGAGATTGTAACGTGGCGCTTCCTTTATTAAGCTACACCCCTAAGAGCCAAAACCAGCGTGTTTCTGGTTTTGAAACCGGGAGCGACGAGCAGCCCAGAATTTTTACAACTGAAAATGTCCTGAGTTCAGGGGACATAGAAGGTTTGATTTGGGCTGCCTATCGCCAGATTTACAGCGAACACCAGATCCTCAAGAGCAATCGCCAACAGGCTTTGGAATCGCAGCTCAAGTGCGGTCAGATTACGGTACGGGACTTCATCCGAGGTTTAGCGACTTCCGATCCCTTCCTGCGCCGGAATTACCAAACCAACAGCAACTACCGCTTTGTGGAAATGTGCGTACAGCGCATTTTAGGTCGCGATGTTTACAGCAACCGTGAAAAGATCGCTTGGTCGATTGTGGTTGTCAACAAAGGGCCCCAAGGGTTTATCGATGAGTTGCTCAACAGCGAAGAGTACCTGAACGCATTTGGCTACGATCGGGTGCCTTATCAGCAGCGGCGGGTGTTGCCCCAACGGAATGAAGGAGATGTACCTTTTAATCTGAAAACTCCCCGCTACAGTGAATACCACCGCTCGCAGTTGGGCTTCCCGCAAATGATTTGGCAGACGAGCGTGCGTCGTTTCGTTCCCCAAGACAAGCAGGCAAAGGCTGGCGATCCGTCGCAGTATTTGAATATGGCGCGTCAGATGCCGGTACCTGGAGCTCCGCCTTCACGAGTACCTTTGGCAAATCTCAATATCGAGACTACGGTTCCTTACCGCCGCCGATAAAATTTGCTCTTGCTTGCCAAATTCCAGAGCGCCAGAAAGCTAACTGAATCTATCAGATGTGACTTTCTGGATTTTGAGTTTTGAGTTTTGAGGTTTGAGTTTTTGTTAACTCAGAATCCAAAACTCAGAACTCATAATTTTTTAGAAAGGTATCTACCTAACGTGGTTGATTAAAAAACCTTCCGGCCATCATCATTGCATCTCCAATATCTACATCATTATCGCCATCAGCATCTAAAAAGGAACTCAACAGGGAATTTTGCCCTGACTGTGGATTTTGAGCATTACTTCCCATTTGCAATAAGTTGAGTACCAGAGGAATCAAAACTGGAATCATCGCTTGAATTGTCCCTTCATCTAAACCAGTTCTTTGAGCGATCGCCTGAGCAATTTGTGTTACCTGGCTAGAATTAAATAAACTCTGAACCGCTTGAGCATTGGGAGTTGTGCCGCTGTATTGATTGACAATTGCTTCAGCTTGTGAATTGCCAGACTGCGATCGCACGTCTTGCAAAGCCGATCGCACATAACCCCCTAAAATCGACATTGCTACTTGAGTCGTTCCTGCATCGACCCCATAATTATTACCTAGTTGTTGCACCGTACTGACAATACCATCCAACTGATTTGGACTGGCCTGCTGATTTGGGTTCTCAATCGCGCCCAAAATTTGGTCAAATAGTCCCATAATTTTAACCTCACTAAGCCATTGCTAAACTCTACACTATTGAATCAATAAACTCTTTCTAATCATAAATCATCTGAATGGGTTTGAGGACTAGAGACTAGAGATTAGGTAAATTCTTGTAACCAATTAGCCATTAGCAATTAGCAATTAGCCATTAGCGATAACTAAAATTATATTTAATGTTTAATAGGCAAAGCAATAACAAACTCAGTCCCCGTTCCTACCTCAGACCAAAAATTAATTGTGCCACCATGTTTTTCTACTACAATATTGCGGCTAATTGCCAAACCTAATCCAGTCCCCACACCTCTAGGCTTCGTTGTGAAAAAAGTTTGAAACATCTTGTCTTGAGTTTTCGCCGCAATGCCAGTACCATTATCTGCAATTCGCACCACCACTGAATCTAGATCCAGATATTCTGTTGTGATAGTAATTGTAGGTGAAAAAGACATTTTTGTGTTTTTTTCTTCTCCATCTTGAATTTTAGCGATACTATTTACTAGGTTATATTTATTGTGTTCTTGCGCTTCTTCTAAAGCATCAAGAGCATTACTAATGATATTCATAAATACCTGATAAAGCAAACCCATGTAACCTTCAATATTGGGGATAGTACCATAATTCCGAATAACTTTAACTCCCTTTTTTACACGATTATTAAGAATGACCAGCGTACTTTCAATACAAGCGTGAAGATCGACGGGATGAGGGGTCTCCTGATCCAAGCGGGAAAAGTCTTTCAAGCTTAATATAATAGCTATAGCCCGTTCTGCACCTACTTTCATTGAGCGCAATATCTTGGGCAAATCTTCTTTCAAAAATTCTATATCAATTTCCTCAGTTTTCTCAACCAGTAATTGAGATGGATTAGGAATCTCTGCTTCGTATGTTGCTAACAGTGATAAAAGGTCATCAACATAATCTTGAGCCGGAGGGAGGTTGCCATAGATAAAATTAATAGGATTATTAACTTCGTGAGCTACACCCGCTAACATTCGCCCTAGACTCGCCATTTTTTCGCTCTGAATCAATTGGGATTCTTTTTCAGCTTCCAATTCTGCTAACAGGTACTTAATTTTAAGAATTAATTGATTGAGTGAAGTTGCTAACACTCCGACTTCATCTTCAGAAGTCACAGGCACTTGCAAATCAAAATTAGATTCTTTAGTTGTTCGCTTAGCAATTTCAGTAACTGCTGTTAGGGGGTCAGAGAGAGCGCGGCTGGTATAGTTAGCTAAAAATACAACTACCAAAACTGATAGCACCATGCTAGAAAAAATCATCTGCGATCGCAACACTTCCGCCTTCGCTGAACTGTCCTGTGCCTCATCTTCTTGATTATCCCCCACCTCTATCGCTTCTGCTAGCTCATTTGCCAGATTATCTAGCTGAAATCCGATTCGATCGTTAGCAAAATTAGAGAGCAATTTTTCTGCCGCTGCTACCCCATCCTTACTTTTTTTCAAAACAGCAACTTGCTCAATAATTTCCTCTAGGTTTTGAATATAAGCTTCTAGGATCTGCTCGTAATTCTTCATAAAAGGCTTAAATGCTTTTACCTGGGGCAGAGCTAGCTCAGATTGCAGTTCATACAACCGCTGCTTTAAGGTTTCAGTGTGTGTTTGTAGCTGCTTATATTTTCGATCGAAAACTTCTGACTGCTGTAGAAAAAAAACTATGTGGTGCTGAGAGATTTGCGTTCGTAACAACGCCGCCTGTAAATTTCTCAAGCGGCGATTTTCTCGATCTTCTATATCTACTTGCTCCGCTGCTTTTTGATAATAATAATTACCTACAAGCATACCAATTAGTGTTCCCCCAAAACCAACGCCAAGAGCCAGTGCATAACCACACCGAATCTTGCTACGGATACTCATGTTGTTAAATTTTTGTGCGATCTTCTCTAAAAAGTTACGTTGCCAGCCTAAATCAGGATGCAAAGGTTGGTGATGTTTTGTTAAGGTAGGAAGGTGATTTTGGAAAGACTTGTTAGGGTTTTCAGGTTTCATGGGAGCAAAGCTGCGGTTTATTGAGCAACAAAACTCTACTTTAACTTTAGTATAGCTTAGATAATTCTGACTGAAAAATTAATCCCTGAAACAGAACCTACAAATTTATAAGAGAGCTACCTGAAGACAGTTCCTTTATTGTTTAAGGATAGTTTGCAAATAAATTGCTACGGCCTCTGGATACTCAACCATTGCCAGATGCCCACAATTTGGAATTTGCATAACATTCTCGCCACATCCACAAAACAGCGAGTGAAAACTAGCTAAATGCAAGACATATTTCGGCTCCATAATTGGATCGCGATCGCCTGCAATAAAATAAACAGGTTGTTTCAACCGCGCCACAATTTGCGGCAAACGGTGTACCTCCGCCTCAGTGGTAGACTCCAACAGGGCTCCCAAAGCAGCTTGCGGATGCGCGGCGGCAAAATCAATTAACCGCTGGCGACCCCAAAAACGCGCGATCGGATGTACCACGCTCATCCGTGCAAACAGCAAATCTATCAGTGGTAGGTAAGATAGCCAGCGCGATCGCCACCTCACCAACTGTCGCCCCACCGACCGAAACCGCTCGAACTCTTCTTTAAGGTAAATCCCCCCACCAGCATTAACACAGACTACCCCCTTCACCTGTTCAGGTAACTTGTCAGCAGCCCAAAGTGCGATCGGGCCGCCCAGAGAATGCCCAATTAGCCAAGCACTAGAAATTTCCAACTTTTCCAGTAAAACCGCCAAATCCTCAGCATAAGCCCCAGGACTATAGCTCAAATTAGCAGGCGCTTCCAGCCCCCGGCTGGGTTCAGATTCCCCAAACCCCCGCAAATCATAGCAAAGGCACTGATAATCAGGTGCCAACAACTCAATCAGCGGTTGCCAATAGTGACGGCTTAAAAGCCAACCGTGCAGAAATACCAGAACGTGGGGAGAAGCAGTGGGATTCGTCAAGCTGTAAGAGTGGCGAGCCCCTAGAATATCAATGGTTGCCATCTTTCTATCCTATCCTAAATACCTACCAAAAATTCTGCGAGCGATGTATAGCAACTCCCAGAGCCTTATTACACAAAGCATAAAACACAATTCATCTATGTAGGGACTCAAAATTGGTTGGCAAAAAAAATTTTAAATTTTCCGGATATATCTACCTCAAACGTGAATTTACTTTTAGCGCATTTGTCGTTACTTTTTATATCAAGTCCAAGAGATCCAGATTTGGATTATATCAAGTTCTCTAAGTGCGGAGTTGCCAGCCTTTTTAATTTCAAAGCTATAAGCTTCATCAACCTGCCCCTGCATGAAACCGACTGTAGTAGAAATCTCTCATAAAAGTTGTGGGGTAGGCATAGAGGCTGGCTTTGATTAGCTTTTCACGCTGATGTCTACCAGACATAAGATTCTAGTGCCTTATTTGCGTAGCCTTCAATCAAAATAGTAATTAACAGGAGTCCAATCATGGCAACGTTCGATCCCACAGGCTTAGAGCAAGAAATGCTCGAAGATATCAACCGGATGCGAGAAAATCCGACTCAAGAACTCCCAATTTTACTTTTAGATCCTAGTGTCAACTCAGCGCTCAACTTCTTTAAAGTCGATCGTACCGTATTGGCACAGCAGTTTAGTATCCTCACAAAAGTCCCCGCATTAGCATGGTCAGAAAATCTGTACAATGCGGCAAATGACCATAATCAAAAAATGATCGATAGCGATCAGCAATCGCACCAATTACCCGGAGAACCAACTTTAGGTCAGCGCATCACAAATGCTGGATACAATTGGTCTAATGTTGGTGAAAATATCTATGCTTACGCGAGCTCAGTTGCTTTCGGTCACGCAGGATTAGCAATAGATTGGGGTGGTGCTGCGCCAACGGGAATACAAAACCCACCTGGTCACAGAAACAATATTATGAGTACGAATTTTCGGGAGATTGGCATTGCAATAACTCCTGAAAATAACTCAGCCACAAAAGTTGGCCCCCTAGTAATTACTCAAGACTTCGGCAACCGCTTTAACTTGAATAAACCTTACCTTTTAGGATCGGTTTTTAAGGATGCTGACGGAGATAAATTCTACGATAATGGTGAAGGACTTGGTGGTGTAAATGTTCAAATTAGTGGTTCCGGCGGTACCTTCACCACTAAGACAATGACCGCAGGAGGATATCAGATTGAAATTGCACCTGGAAATTATAATGTCACCTTCTCTGGAGGAGGACTTAGTTCACCCATCACCCAGACGGTAACTGTCGGAACGGAAAATACTAAACTTAGCGCTGTTATCTCTTCTAGCAGTACCGCGACACCAACGCCGACACCAACACCAACTCCCACAACTACACCAACTCCAACGCCGACACCAACTCCCACAACTACACCAACGCCGACACCAACGCCAACTCCCACAACTACACCAACTCCAACGCCAACGCCAACTCCCACAACTACACCGACACCGACTCCAACACCAACTCCCACACCGACAACTACAGCGACACCA
>DATGYA010000520.1:0-4416 GCA_035298405.1 Kamptonema sp.
TTAACCAAAAAGCCCTCCCAACTGGCCGCCCTTGGCTGCTAATCAAACCTACAACTTCCACAATTTGGATCGGTCCCATTTTCCACCCCAAAACCACCGCCTGCTGGGAATGTCTCGCCCAACGCCTGAGAGCAAATCGCCCCACCCAAAGCTTTATTCAGCGTCAAAAACACTACTCAACACCCTTATTAACTCCCCCATCCTATCTACCTTCAACCTTACAAATTGCCTTCAATTTAGCCGCCACCGAACTAGGAAAATGGATCGTCCAAGGTAACAATAAAACCTTAGAAAATACCATCATTACCTTTGACACCAAAACCCTCAAAACTACCAATCACACCATAACTAAACGCCCCCAATGCCCTGAATGCGGTTCACCTGGGCTACAAGAAATTCAGCCCTTTGTCCTCCAAAGCCAGAAAAAAACCTTTACCGCCGATGGCGGACATCGCGGCTTTTCCCCAACCGAAACCCTGGAAAAATTTGATGCCCAAATCAGTCCCATAACCGGAGTTGTACGCGGTTTACTCAAAGTTCCCCAAACAGCCAATCCTTTAACACCGAACTACTTAGCCGGTCACAATTTCGCTACGATGTTCGATGATTTGTACTTCCTCAAAGAAAACTTACGGGGAAGAAGTGCCGGCAAAGGTAAAACCAACGAACAAGCCAAAGCCAGCGCCTTGGGAGAAGCCATCGAGAGATATTCGGGCGTATATCAAGGCGACGAAATCCGCAAAAAAGGCAGCTATCAAACAATGGGAGAAGCCGCCATTCACCCCAATGATTGCATGGGTTTTAGCGAAGTACAATATCGCGATCGCCACGAATGGAATAGAACCTGTCAAAGCTTCTTTCAAAGAGTCCCCGAACCCTTCGATACCAGCCGAGAAATTGACTGGACACCAATTTGGTCATTAACTCATCAACGAGTCAAATATTTACCCACAGCTTACTGTTATTACGGCTATCCCAAACCCGAAAAACCCGATTGTTGGTCAGACTCCAACGGTTCCGCCGCCGGGAATACCAAAGAAGAAGCAATTTTGCAAGGATTTATGGAATTAGTCGAGCGAGATAGCGTTGCCTTGTGGTGGTACAATCAAGTTAAAGTCCCCGCTGTTGATTTAGATAGCTTTAACGATGCCTACATTCAAGAACTCAGAAACTACTATCAAAGTATAGATCGCACTCTGTGGGTTTTAGACCTCACCAACGATTTTAACATTCCCGTTTTTGCCGCCCTTTCTCACCGCATCGACAGAGAAATCGAAGATATTATTTTCGGTTTTGGCGCACACTTTGACCCCAAAATTGCCATTTCTCGCGCCTTAACAGAAGTCAATCAATCTTTACCCGCAGTATTAACCTTTAACAGCGATGGTACCACCAATTACGGCGTTTCCGACGGCCTCACCGTCGAGTGGTACAAAACCGCTACACTGGAAAATAAATCTTATTTAACGCCCGATACTTCTCAACCTTTAAAATTACGATCTGACTATCCCCCCTTAGCCAGCGACGATTTAAAAACAGACGTTGAGAAGTGCGTGAAAATAGCTGAAACATTAGGCTTAGAAACCTTTGTTTTAGATCAAACCCGCCCCGACATTGGCTTAAATGTAATTAAAGTCATAGTACCAGGAATGCGCCACTTTTGGAAGCGGTTAGCACCAGGGCGACTTTATGACATTCCCGTTAAATTAGGCTGGCTTGATGCACCCACCCCAGAACCACAAATAAACCCATTTCCTATCTTCTTTTGAGGTCAACCATGAGTGAAATTATTCCCCAAATCATCCTAACTTTTAAGCCAGAGATTTCTCTAATTGAGGAACCCGAAAAAGGCTTGATTTTAAAAGCGCCATACATCGAATTTAACCTTAGCAAACTCTCAGTGGGAATCGTTGCTGCGATTAAAATTCTTTGTACCGAAGGCGCAACGGAAAAAGACCTAACTCGACTGGTAGTTGCTACCGAGGGCAGTTCCGCCCTAACCAAATTCTACTATTACCTAGAACAATTTGTCATTCTCGGTTTAGTTTACCATACCTTAGAAATAGAGGGCAGTTCCCTCGCTACCGCTATCCCCATAGCCACACCCTATAAATGGCAATTATATGAGATAATTACTGATAGTAACTATCAACTTTCACGCTTTGCCTATTGCCACTCAGAAAAGTCCCATCTAGTTGTTGAATCTCCTCTTTCCAAAGCCAAAATTATCCTCAAAGATTGGCGCAGCGCCGCTTTAATTAACGAACTCTCCCAACCTAAAGCCATCTCCGATTTAACCAAAATTCCGGGAATTTCTGAAGCCACTGCCCGATTATTTCTCAGCTTTTTGCTAACCACTGAAATACTATTACCTATTAACAATAATAGCAGCTTAGAACCCAGTGAAGCGTTAACTCAATGGGAATTTCACGATTTATTATTCCACACTCGCAGTCGCGGCGGCCGACATTCCAATCTGATTGGTAAAACCTTCAGATTTTTAGGACAAATTGAACCCACACCAGTACTCAAATCCAAGCCTTCTAACGAAATTATCAATCTTTATAAACCAGACATTGACAGCTTGAAACTTACAGATACACCCTTTACAGCAATTTTAGAAGAAAGAAAAACAATTCGGCAACATGGGGAAAATTCCATTACTGTTGAACAATTGGGAGAATTTCTGTATCGTTCTGCGAGATTGCGCGAGATTGTCCCTAGAGATAACATGGATTGTAGCAATAGACCTTATCCCACCGGAGGCGCTTGCTACGATTTAGAGATTTATACTGCTATCAATCGCTGTGAAAACCTTAATGCAGGTTTTTATTATTATGCCCCACAAGATCATCAACTTTGTAAGATTTCTGGGAAAACAAAGCAGGTAGAAGCTTTGCTAAAAAGTGCAGGTTTGGCAGTGCAAATAGAGGGAGAACCACAAATTTTAATTCTGCTATCCTCTCGGTTTTCGAGAGTAAGTTGGGGCTATGAATCAATGGCCTATAGCCTAATATTAAAGCACGTGGGAATTTTATATCAAACCATGTATTTAGTTGCCACAGCCATGAATCTTGCGCCTTCAGGAGTTGGCGGAGGAAATTCCGAGTTATTTGCAGCGGCGGCGGGTTGCGATTATTTTACCGAGTCCTCAGTAGGAGAGTTTATCTTAGGAAGTCGGTAATTAGCAATAATTCATTTCTCTCAACACTCATTTCTGTCAAGATTTATTTCTGTCATTGCGAACGAAGTGAAGCCATCTATTAGCAGAAAAAATCAATAAATTTCGCCCCAATGAGGAAAATTAAAATGAATTTTATGACCCCAAATCGTAACTGGGTGGCAACCATTCAGGCCGACGCAAGTTAAAGTTTTCCTCTAACATTAATTCTGCACTATTCAACGCCCCTTGTACCCATCCTTGCATATTTGAATAGGCTTCCCCACAGACATAAACATTAGCACCATGAATTGGATGCCGCATCTGTTTCATCACTTCCCAAGGCTGACAGCGGGGGTTCCAAGAGTGCCATCCACCGCCGTAGGGGTCTTTTGCCCAGTCGATATAAAGGGCGGTATAGGGGTCTGGAATACCTGGCAAATTGTGTAGGGCTTTGAGTTGTTGCTGGGCTGTCTTTACCATATCCTGAGAGGGAACTAAGGGGTCTATGGTAATACAACCATCATTTTTCAGAAAAGCTCTCAATTCCCGTGTTTCAGGTAGTTCTCCGCGAAAAGCAGGACGTTTTTCTGGCTCATCTGGATTATAGGCCATCGTTCGCCAAAAACCGGCCGCAATATTATCAGGAAAAACGCTTAATAATAAGGAGTTGTGATTATTTGGATCGCCCCCTTGGGCGCTTTCAGTACCAAAATAATAACACTTTTGCATCGGCAAATCTGTCGCTGAAGTCCCACCATAAATATCTAGTAAATGCCACCAAGGATAATGATAGCCAAGGAAAAGTTTGTAAGCGGGATCGCCGCTAACAGTTTGCATATTCCTCCGAAAAGTTGAATTACTAAATAGGAAATTGTGCTGATTTTCTATGGCTAAAAGTTCTAGCGATCGCTTTGGCATTGCCAAAATCAGATGCTTTGCAAACACAGGTGGTAGAGAATGACCATGACCATCAACAAAGTTTAACTGAATCAGTCCCTCTGAAGTGCGATCGAAGGTTTTTAAACGATGATTTAGGCACACTTCTCCACCCTCTCTCTCAAACTCTGTAGCGAGGGTTTTTGGTAATGTTTGGTAGCCATCGGTCATCATATACCAAGTATCGCTGTAGGGAAGAGACATACTTGTAGCGATCGCGCTAGCCGCATTCCAAGTACCCAAATCCGAATAGAAAAAGCCCGTATCCAAACAGAGATTATAAGCCTCGTTGCTAATTTCCTTCAGCAACACTTCCC
>DATGYA010000521.1:0-29696 GCA_035298405.1 Kamptonema sp.
GTTTTCCACGTAGCTTAATTCTGTTGCTCGAAGCAGCAGTGAAAAATGAGAAAGGATTTTCTACAGAATATAGTTCGGAGATTGTTTTGCGCCCGAAAGCATTAATTGACGCTTTTCCTTCTGTTTCTAAACAGAGAGTAGATGAGGTAAATAATGAATATCCTGAACTGAAAACACCGCTTGATAAACTTACAGGTGAGCGATCGCCTGTTGATGAAAATACATTGGCTGAAATCTGGAGAGACGCTCAAGATGTTGAACCATCTCTTTGTATCAAGGAGATGGTAGAAGCTGGAATCTTGAAAGAACGATCTCGTCCTAAAGATCCTCCTCCTCGGCTCTATGCTATTGCTGAGTTGTATTTATATGGACTAGGAATGGTTCGTAAAGGTCAGCGTTAGGAGCGATCGCCTGAACAAACCACTATAAATCTTACTTTTCCAATCGCACAGCATACCACTGCAAAAAGTTTCCAGGGCCGACATCTAATTCGCAGTAAGTATCTAACAAATATTTAGCTTGATCTGCTACTGAAGTAAATTTTTGCAATTCCCTGGGCAGATCGTCCTGCCGTTGAGCCAAAATCAGCTTCAGTTTTTCTAGCAGTTCCGCAGCCGTTAAAAATTGCTCTGGCTGGTTTGGCTCTAACACTACAAAGTGGTTTTCTTCATACATTAATGAGTCTGGCATTATACTTCAGTCCGATTGATGAGAGGTCAACTGCTAGAAATAATAAATCTTAAGCGCGATCGCCACTGCCCCATGCCTTCATGTTAAAATTAAATGATTGAGCCAAATTCCCACCGGATTACCGTTATTAATTTTTGTGCTCAAGCATTTGTGAGTAAAATTGTCAAGCAATATACAAATAGCTGTTTCTAATTATAACTGGCACTGCATCCATGACTCAAACTCCGATCGCTCCTAACCAACGCAAGCTTTCTAAAGCAGAAGGCTGGAAAGAACGCAGCAACTATTTGCGGGAACCCGTTGCAACTGAGCTGTTGCAGGACACGACGCACTTTACTGAAGACGGTATTCAAATCCTTAAATTTCACGGTTCCTATCAGCAGGACAACCGCGACAATCGAGTTAAGGGGCAGGAGAAAGACTATCAATTCATGCTCCGCACCCGTAACCCAGGGGGATTTGTGCCGCCGCAGCTCTACCTTACCTTAGACAGACTCTCTGAGGAATATGGCAACGGCACGCTGCGGGCGACGACTCGCCAAGGTTTTCAGGTACACGGGGTTTTAAAGAAAAATCTTAAAGCTGTCTTCTCGTCAATTATTAAAAGTATGGGGTCAACGCTGGGGGCTTGCGGCGACTTGAACCGCAACGTGATGGCACCTACAGCACCTTACACAAATCGCCCAGACTATGCTTTTGCTAGGAAGTACGCGGAGAACATCGCTGACTTGCTGACACCGCAGACGGGGGCTTATTACGAGATTTGGTTGGATGGAGAAAAAGCGGTTTCGGCAGAAGAAGACCCAGAGGTAAAGGCGGCTAGGCAGCAAAACGGTAATGGGACAATCTTTAAGGACAAGGAGGAACCGATTTATGGGGCGCACTATATGCCTCGTAAGTTTAAGTGTTCGGTGACAGTGCCTGGAGATAATTCGATTGATATCTATTCCCAGGATCTGAGTTTGGTGGTAATTACTAATTCTGCTGGGGAGTTAGAAGGGTTTGATATATTTGCTGGCGGAGGTTTGGGCCGGACTCACAATAAGGAAGAGACTTTTGCGCGGGTGGCAGATCGAATTTGCTATGTGGCAAAGGATGATGTTTACGATCTAGTGAAGGCAATTGTAGCAACGCAAAGAGATTATGGCGATCGCGTTGACCGCCGCCACGCCCGGCTCAAATATCTGCTTAATGACTGGGGTGTAGATAAGTTTAAAGCTAAGGTAGAAGAATATTTTGGCAAAAAGCTAGAATCTTTTAAGCCGTTACCTGAGTGGAAGTATAAGGATTTCTTAGGTTGGCACGAACAGGGTGATGGTAAGTTTTTTGTCGGTATTTCTGTGGAAAATGGCCGGATTAAGGATGAAGGCAAATTGCAGCTAAAAACGGCGTTGCGGGAAATTGTGCAGAAGTACAATTTGCCGATGTTGCTAACGCCACACCAAAATGTGCTGATTTACGAGGTTTCGCCGGAACACAAGCAGGAAATTCAAGGAATTCTTGACCGTTGCGGGATTAAGTCGGAAACTGCGATCGACCCGTTGGTGCGCTATGCGATGGCTTGTCCGGCGATGCCGACTTGCGGGTTAGCGATTACTGAAGCGGAACGGGCAATACCGGGGATTTTAGAGCGAATTCGGTCACTTTTGAAGAAATTGGGGATGCCGCAGGAGCATTTTGTGGTGCGGATGACGGGTTGCCCTAATGGATGTGCGAGACCTTATATGGCAGAATTGGGGTTTGTTGGGAGTGGCCCAGAAGCCTATCAGGTTTGGCTGGGCGGTTCTCCTGACCAGACGCGGCTGGCAAAACCTTTTGAGGACAAAGTGCCTTTTAATGGCCTGGAAGCTTTTCTAGAGCCGATTTTTGTTTGTTTTAAGCAAGAACGGGGTTTAGAAGAGAGTTTCGGGGATTTTTGCGATCGCGTCGGGATGGAATATATCCGTCATTTTGTAACCAACTACCAATCTGCTGCCTC
The DNA here is from genome assembly GCA_035298405.1 of Kamptonema sp. Lineage (GTDB taxonomy): Bacteria > Cyanobacteriota > Cyanobacteriia > Cyanobacteriales > Microcoleaceae > Kamptonema. The sequence goes on from DATGYA010000521.1 coordinate 2,669, forward strand.
GATGACCACTCAGACTACTGAATTAGAAGTTACTTCTAGTAACGACAATGGGGACGAGACAGGCCCTGTTGCGACTGGCAAAGTCCGTCGCCGAATTAGCGTTCGCGATGAAATTTACAATGAGCTGAAAGATGAAGCGGCCCGTCAGGGTAAGCCGATAACACAGCTAGCTACAGAGGCAATCTCGGCTTACTTGAAACAGATCAAGGAATAAGGCTGAGGCGATTGTAGGTTTTAGGTTGTAAATTTGAGATTGAATAAAATCTTTGATTGATTATCTAAAATCTTACGTCAAATGGCCGAACTGCAACGATTAGCGATCGCTCTTTCTCAACTTCAAAATCAGCAAATTATGTTGACTGCGGATCAGCAGCATTATTTGTATCGGGTTTTGCGGTTGAGAGAGGGCGATCGCTTTATTGCTATGGATGGGTGCGGCCATTGGTGGCTCACTCAGTTGGATACCCCAGACACAGCTATTATACAAAGTGAAATTTTAGTTAAAAGCGAGCTACCTTTGGATGTAACGCTGATGGCAGCTTTGCCGAAGGGGAACGGCTTTGATGAGGTTGTGAGGCAAGCGGTAGAATTAGGTGTATATTGTATAATACCGATGGTGAGCGATCGCACTTTGTTAAAGCCAAGTTCTCAGAAAATCGAGCGCTGGCGGCGGATTGCGGCTGAGGCGGCTGAGCAGTCGGAACGGCAAATTGTACCGACAATTTTAGAGCCTGTATCGTTTACTGTTGGGGTGGAGAATTGCGATCGGAAATATCGATATATTTGCGTTGCTCGCGGGGAGTCTCGGAATTTATTAAATTGCTTGTTAGAGAATTTTGATACCCCTTTAAAAAGGAAGGAGAAAGAAGGGGGAAATTTTTCTCAATCGATTGTAATCGCTACCGGGCCAGAGGGGGGATGGACAGAGAGTGAAGTGGAAAGTGCGATCGCGTCTGGTTTTCAACCTGTTTCTTTAGGAAGTCGGATTTTAAGAGCAGTGACAGCACCGATCGTTGCTTTATCGCTGGTAGTAGGAGCTTTAGAAAATTAATTTTTTTAATTTTTAATTTTTAATTTTTAATTTTCATAGAAAAGGCAGGCAAGCGGGAAATGGGGAAATGCGGGGTGGCTTGCCTGCCTGACCAACTAAGCGAGCACGGAGGGATTTGAACCCCCGACCCTCAGAACCGGAATCTGATGCTCTATCCACTGAGCTACGTGCCCTCGTTGTTTTTCAACTATAGCACGTTGGTAAGCTAATGGCTAGGGGGAGGGAAATTTTGCGATCGCGCCCTATACTCTCAGAGGGTTTTCAGGGTATTTTTTTATCTTGAGTAGAATTAACGAGATTTCAGATTGAGGGCGATCGCATAAAGTACACAACGTGGCTGAAAGTCTCTGGCTGTGTAGATTGCAGACATAAGTAGTAGAATCTACTGTTGATAGAGGCAACCAAAGTTTTTAATTGCAGTTTGTAACTGTAACATTAATTTATAGCTTTCTTGTTCAACAATTAAAATTTCGCTTTTGTCAATAGCTATTGATACTTGTTGGAATAATTTCTTGTACTCACTCAAAAAAATATCTATTTTAGTTTCTAAGCTACTACAACTTGATGAAGTCAGATTGACTAAATTGCCAGCTAAGTTATTCCATTTAGCTGCAATATACAGCTTCTCATCATACCACTCTAAATTCCATTCAGCATTAAATGTATCTGACCCAAAACACGCACGAGATGAACCTTTTTTTTGAGTTATTAAATCAGAAAGTATGGGTAAAAGATCATCAATAATTACACTTAAATCATACTTGTACCCAAGGGGAATATAAGTATAATTCCAAACAATAAAAGCATTTTCAGTCTCCATAGGAAAAACGACTTGAATCGCTTCTGCTAAATCACTTACTATTTCATTGTGAGAATACAAAAATATCGGATTAGAAACTTGAATATGGAAATTCATAAAACTGCTCCAATTATTTATTGTAATGGATATGCGTGAACTTTTCCACTAGGATATACCTTAACAAATACCTTTGTTGCCGTAAATTGTAGGGTGCGTCAGTCCGAAGCGTTTCCCGTATCAGCGTAAGCGTTTTAGCTGACGCGCCCGCCAACTTTTGCAAGAGGTCTAATGTGTAGCTTAGCAGAATTCCAACTGCGCGATCGCATAGTTTCTAGCATCCTCTATCCGATTAATCAAAGCTTTGAGAGCAGCTTTTTCTTTAAAAGCAAATCGGCGATCGCTCAAATGGTCGTAAGCTTCCCAATCTCCGCTGACTTCCGTATCTTGCCACAAAAACCAGTTTCTATAGATTTCGCCAGTATCAATATCGTCGCACAAAGCCAGCCAATCATCTCCCGTCAAAGCATCCGTATTTAAAGCCACCAACTCCAACCAAGCTAAGGCAATGCAGCTATCTAAATTATTACAATTATCCTCAATAGATTTAGATTGGGTAGCAGTACCTAGAGGCGAGTAAAAAGTAGTGTCCATAATTGTTACCTATTTCCTTCAAAGATGATTCAAGTTGTTAAAACGTGGTCAGATTTCGGTGAATAGTGAAGGCAAGTTGTGTAGGGGCGGGTTCGCCAAGATATTTGATACGTAACTACAAATTTTATAAACCCGCCCCGGCCATGCTTGTCGAGTGCTACCAGACTTAAGATCACCCTTCACCGAGATAAATAACTACTGCTTAGAAACACAATTCAGCATCCGTAAAGTAGCTGCCGCTGCATAATTTCTCTTCGCTCCTGCATCTGGGAAAAACTGATTCCCGCTTTCATTCAAAGGAGAAGCTACAGAGCAATAACCAGACATTTGACTAATTGTTGAAGCCGCCCAATGATTCTGAGTATCAGAGAAATTTTTCACTGGTTGTTGCGGAGATAAATTCGGCTTTTGCCCTTGCAAAGTCAGACCAAATTCTGCTGCCTTCCTTAGCACCGCCATCATTTCAGCACGAGTGACAGTTTGCTCTGGCTTAAAGGTTCCATCTTCATAACCGCTGACAATCTTGTTATCCCGCGCAAACTTAATTTTAGCGGCACTCCAACGCGAAGCATCAACATCGGAATAAGGATTAGATGAAACTTGATTGGGAATACTTAAATTAGCTCCCTTTACCTGCTTCAAAGATTCCAAGACTAAAGACACTAATTGCTCCCTAGTTAAAGCTGCTTGCGGTCTGAAAGTATTGTCATTGAAGCCAGCAACAAATCCCAGCTTGACAGCACCTTCAATTTCTTTAGCATAGACATCGCTATTTATATCTGTGAAGGTATTAGAAACCGGGGGATTTTCAGTTCCATTATTTCCAGTACTCGGAGCAGATTGATTGCTAGCTAAATAAAAATGACCGAGAGTTTTGCCGTCATAAGCTCGTTTAGCAAAACGCCATTCTGGATCTAGAAAAATCTTCATCATACCCCCAGTCTCGCCGTGGGTTCTACCAATCACAACAGGCTGATACTTGGGATCGTTAGGACTACCGACTAGGAGAACATCGCTGCCATTATTCTGCAAACTTAAACTGTATTTTAATGCCAAGTCAGTGCCGGCCATGCGAATAGAATAGCCATTGCTATCTGTAGCTCGACCGCAAATGCCGGTGAAGTCAAAATTTAGCAGCAACGGATCGATTTTGACTGGGTTAGAACCGCTTTCGCTCCAGCAAGAGCGCGAATTAGATATTTGTTCTAGAACTAGGAGTTGATGCCCACCTAAACCGCGTGGAACTGCAACGGCAACGACTCGGTTTTGGTCAATTTCTGTCTGGTCAAATTTATAAGCTGCGGCAGCCTGATTTAAAGTATTGATAGTGAAGATGGCGGCGGTACCGAAAGCGGCCATTGCTAAACGACGTAAAATTTTCATTTTGTATTCCCTGTTGGTTTGATGTCACTACTTTAAAAAATTTGAGATGTGTTCCGCGCAGGAGATTAGGGAGTTAAAAAACTTTTTTAGGAAAAATCTTGAAAAAATTTGTAATACTTGATGGTCGGGCGTTTGAGCCTTTTACGCTAAAAATGCTGCCCGTAGTTAACTTCCTTAAATTAGGGCAATTTTCCTATCTCCCTTAAAATCGTCTAAAATACACAGTTAAGGCATTAAACTCGGTTCTCGGTGAAAGGGAAGTGCTCAAGTCAAAACGCGATCGCGGTCGAATTCTTACTGCCTCTGGGTTGAAAAAAATTAACGAGGCGATTCAGGAGTGGTCTGACGGCTACAACCTCAAAGGTACGTTAGCAGAAGTAGAGGCTGAGTCAGGTGTCGGCGCTGATACTGTCAGCAAAATCCGGCAGGGTCGAGATGGAGCCGACCTCAGCAAAATTCGCCAGTTGTTCGCCGCTTTTGGGCTAACGCTAGAACAAAGCGACCACCATTCTGCTAAACCAGAAGGTAACGAGGTAATTGCTGACGAGTCAGAGGATTTGGCGGCAACCAATCCGGAGCCAGCAGTTAGTAACAGAAGTGCTAATGTTTTTATTAGCTATCGCAGCGTTGAACCTGACCTCGATTTGGCGAAGCAGTTTGAAATTGCTTTAAATGCGGCTGGTCACAAGGTTTTCACGGTAGAAGACAGCATTCGGCTGGGAGAAAATTGGTTTGAGCGGATCGATTCTTTGATCGAGGAATGCGATTTTTTACTGCTGTTGCTGCCGCCCGCCGGAGCACAAAGTGAGTTACTAACTTATCAAGTTCAACAAGCCAAAGAATTACAAGAATCTCGTTCTGACCGCAAACCAGTAATTTTACCTATTCGTGTTGGTTTTCCCCTGAACGCACCGCTAAACCATGAATTGCGGGGCTATCTCTACCGAATTAAGCAGCGGGAGTGGCGATCGCCAGCCGACACGCCAATTTTAATTAAAGAAGTTCTGAGTTTGCTAGGAGAAGAACCGAGGTTTATTAAAGAAGCAACCGAAGATTTAACTGAACATTTACCTGAATTTGCAATTAGCGATGACATTCCTTTACCCGCCGCAGAACCAGAATTACCGGGGGGACAAGTAGATGTAAGTTCTAAATTTTATGTGGAGCGATCGCCAATTGAAGAACGTTGCTGCGAAACAATTTTGCAACCGAGCGCTTTAATTCGGATTAAAGCACCTCGGCAAATGGGCAAAACTTCTCTGATGGCAAGGATTTTGCATCGCGCCTCGCGGCAAGGTTATCGCACCGTACCGCTAAGTTTTCAGCTAGTAGATAAAGGCGTGTTTGCCAACTTGGATAAGTTCTTAAAGTGGTTTTGCGCCTACGTAGGCAGAGAATTGCGACTCCCTAATCAATTAAATGATTATTGGGATGAAATTTTTGGCAGCAAAGTTAACTGTAAAGATTACTTTGAAAAGTATATCTTACCGCAAATAGATAGTCCGTTAGTTTTAGGTTTAGATGAAATTGACCGAGTATTTCAATATGCAGATATTGCCGAAGATTTTTTGGGATTGCTGCGAGCTTGGCACGAAGAATCAAAACGCCGGGAGATTTGGAAAAAACTAAGGCTGATTGTGGTTCACTCCACAGAAGTTTATATCCCAATGAATATCAATCAATCGCCTTTTAATGTGGGATTGCCTGTGGAGTTACCAGAGTTTAATTCTCAGCAAGTTGAGGATTTGGCACGGCGGCATAATTTGAATTTTTCAGAGAGAGATATATTGGAATTGATGGCAATTGTGGGTGGCCATCCTTATTTAATACGAGTAGCATTATATCATATTTCGCGGCAGGAATTGACGCTGGAACAACTCAAGCAAACTGCGGTTGCGGAAGCCGGAGTTTACAGCGATCACCTACGCCGTCAGTTGTGGAATTTGGAACAGTATCCTGAATTAGCGGCGGGGATGAGAGAGGTGGTGGCAGCTAATTCTCCGGTGCAGTTAAAGGCGATGCAGGCGTTTAAATTAGAAAGTTTAGGCTTGGTAAAATTGCAAGGTAATGAGTGCAGTCCCAGGTGTGAATTATATCGCCAATATTTCAGATTGCACCTAAGTCAAATTTTGTGAGATATAGCACTAAAGATTAATGGGCTCTGGCAAAAATTCAGAATCGAGAATTTGAGCAATAGTATAGGAACATTCGGCGGGAAAAGTATCTAGAGGCAATTCAGTTTCGTTACTTGCAGCTTTCGTACTCCGGCGGTAGCACTGAGCTAAAATTTCTTCTAAATAGGAATTGAGGCTAGGACTATCTAGCAGTAAATCTTCAATTCTGTTACGTTGTTCATCAATGGTATTTTGCCAAGAGTTACTTCGCAAACTCAACTGAAATTGCCATTTTAGTAAATGCTGTAACAACACCTCTAATCGACTTTTTAACTCTCGCCGCTCTGACTTTCCCAAGCTTTCAATTTCCTCACTAACCGCTTCCCAATCCACCCGATCGAATTGTCCAGTACGAAGGAACTGCACGGTTTTTTCTGTCCATGCCACAAAGTCGGTTTTATACAACTGAGCTATAGTTGTCGGCATCAGGGTCATAGGCTTTTTCAATCCCCTGTGAATGAGCTAGACTTAATTTACTATACCTCTATTTTAATGAATCTAACAACAAAAACATCTTACTACCAAGTCGGCGGCAGCCTCACAGGGGAGGCTCCCAATTATGTGAAACGACAAGCAGATGACGACCTCTACATTGGCTTGAAAGCTGGGGAATTTTGTTATGTTTTGAATTCTCGGCAGATGGGGAAATCGAGCTTGCAGGTGCGAACAATACAAAGGCTGAGAGCTGAAGGAATCGCTTGTGCAGCGATTGATATGTCAGCAATTGGGAACCGGGGGGTAACTCCTGAACAGTGGTATGCTGGTTTAATTCGCACTATAGAAAATAATTTCAATCTCTCAGATGTTGTCAATGTCCGAACTTGGTGGCGCGATCGCGATTTTTTAGCGCCTGTGCAGCGGTTGAGCGAGTTTATAGAAACTGTATTACTAACAAATATTAACACAAATATTGTAATTTTTATAGATGAAATTGATAGTATTCTTGCTCTCGATTTCACTGCTGATGATTTCTTAGCTCTCATCCGATCTTGCTATAATAAACGCCCCAACAATCCAGAGTATAATCGTCTCACTTGGGCATTATTAGGGGTGGCTTCGCCAACTGATTTGTGTAGAGACAAAGGTTCTAGTAGCACGCCTTTCAATATTGGCAGGGCAATTGAATTAGCTGGTTTTGATGAAAGGGAAGCACAACCTTTAGCTGTGGGTTTGGCTGGGTTGGTAGAAAATCCCCTGGCAGTTTTAAGGGAGGTTTTATACTGGACTGGAGGGCAACCTTTTCTTACTCAAAAGGTTTGTAAACTTATTATTGAGAATGCAGTTTTAATTGAAAGTTTAACTCCAATTGGTGAGAAGTTTATAGTAGAAAGAGTGGTGCATCTGAGGGCGATCGCGAATTGGGAAGCTCAGGATGTCCCGGAACACTTGTTAACGATTCGCGATCGCATCCTCAGAGAAGACCAACACATTGTTAGAAGGTTAGGACTATATCAGCAAATTTTACAACAAGGGGAAATAGCCGCTGATGGCAGTCCCGAACAAATGGAACTGCGGTTGTCAGGATTAGTGGTGAAGCGAGGAGAAAAATTAAAAGTTTCTAACCCTATTTATCAACAAGTTTTCGATATAAATTTTGTTGAGAATGAGTTAGGGAAACTACCGCCTTATGCTGAAGCCATCAAAGGATGGCTGCATTCTAATTATCAAGATGATTCTCAGCTATTGCGCGGAGAAGATTTGCATTCAGCATTAGTATGGGCTGCGGGCAAGAGTTTGAGAAACCATGATTTTCAATTTTTAACAGCTAGCCAACAAGTTGTTTTAGATGACAAAAAACAAGCACTAGAATTGGCTAAGTTAGAAACAGAAAAAGCAGGGAATGATGCTATCAATGCCAAAAAAGAAGCAGCATTGTCAAAGCAAAAAGCTAAGCGATGGATTGGTATTGGTTCTGGCGTACTTGCGGCATCTTTAGTAGGAGCAATTAGTTTTTCGACTCTGGCTTATCAGCGGTTTCAACTAGCCCAAGCGAGTATCGAGATCGAACAAAATGGAACGGATGCTTTACTTTTAGCGATATCTGAAAACTCAGAAAATAGCCAAGCTTTATTAGAGGCTTTACCCAGGGCGATCGCGGCGGGGCAAAAATTGAGAGCATTAGTAAAAAAACAGCCGATTTTGCAGCGATATCCGGCAACAAGACCGCTGTTAGCTTTACAGGTGATTCTCGATAAACTTGGTTTACAAGAGCAATTTAAAGCATCTTCTCTACAACCAAGAAAGATAGCTTGGCAAGGTCATATCGGCGCTGTCACCAGTGTCAATTTTAGCCAAAATGGGCATTTTTTAGCAACAGCAGGAGTAGATGATTCCGTGAAGCTGTGGAATTTATCAGGCGGAAAAATGTATGAATGGAAAGCTTTTCAACAGTCAGTTAACATCGTCAATTTTAGCCCCGATGGGAAATATTTAGCTACAGCCGGAAGAGATGGGACTGTCAAATTTTGGAATTTATCTGGAAAAAAAATTTATGAATGGAAAGCGGTTAAAGGATCGGTTACGAGCATAAGTTTTAGCCCCGATGGAAACATTTTAGCAGTGGCCGGAATAGATGATATCGCAAGGTTATGGAATCTTTCTCAAGTGCCAAAATCAATCGAATCGGGAGTTGTACTAGAAGGTAATAATGGTTTAGTGAGAAGCGTAACTTTTAGCCATAACGGAAACTTTTTAGCTACTTTAGATGGAAACTCTACGGTGCGCCTTTGGAATCTATCGGGAAAATTACAAGAAACTTTGCCTATTCAAGCTATTAGTATTAGCTTTAGCTCTTCTCGAAAACAACAGCACTTTATTACAGTAACGTTGAATGGCAATGTCGGGCTTTGGGAGATGTCAGGCAAACATTTAGTTGACGAGCTTCAAACTTTGCATTTAGATACTAAGTTAGTTAATTTTAGCCCAGACGGAGAACGTTTTGCGACTGTAGGAATTGACAGGACAGTGCGGCTGTGGAATTTGGCGGGGCGACAAGTGGCTCAATTTGAGTTTAATGAGAATGTTGTCAGTGTAAGTTGGAGTCCTGATGGTAAGCAACTTGCTGTGGCGGGAAGCAACGGGACAATTTGGCTAAGGCGAGTTGAAAGTTTAGAGGAGTTGCTAGCACAAAGTTGCAATTTTTTAACCCGTCAACCTAATTATGCTAGCAGAGTCGCAAGTATCTGTGAATTTTAGCTTTCTCGCTGTCAATTTACCTGGATAGGTGGTGCATTTAAACTGGGATTATTGACTCTTTTTATGAGTTCTTGTCGGGCTTGATCTGGAGTCTGCCCTTTAGGAACTTGATATAATAATCTACAGGAACCATCTTGAGAATTAGCTGCACAAATAATCGGCTGTCTACTTTGAGATACACTGGTTGTAATAATATTATTCCAGTTGCCTTGGGAGTGGTAACTGTTTATAATTCCCGATACTCGCGTACATCTAGTTATAGCATCTTCTCCTGAGTCGGAGAAATAATTGTCAGCTACCCATAGGATAACGGGAATATTTTTGCCTTGTTGAGTAGCAATTGTAGCTGGATTGCCTCCAGAAGTGCCACAGAAAAATGCGGTGGTTTGGGCCCTAGCGGGACTGCTTGCTAGAGCGGAACTTACGAGAGCAATGGCTGAGGCGGCAATAATTGATTTTAGGTGTTGAATCATTTGTAGCAAAAATCGCTGTCAGTTAAGATTACTATTACTTTAAAAAGTTAAGCAAGGTTGTTGCCGGGAAGATTAGGTATTTAGGAAAATAAATCAAAATTTATTTTGGGAAACCTTGAATACCTTGTCTGCAAAGGTATTTACGCACCAAGCAGTTGAGTTATACTAATTGATTAACTACCTTAAGTTCGGCTGCAATCAAACCTAGAGCGCCAAACCCTTGCAAAATCAGGAATATTTAGAAACCCCCCCGTAATTTGCCCCATTTCTTTATCTTTCTTCCTTCTTCCTATGTCACAAAATATTTCTGATACCAAAAGCTTACTAGAGCAGGCGATTGACCGCAACCCTTTGCTGATGGCTCCTACCACTCTCATCACGGAAGCGATCGCAGCTATGAGTCAGTATCGGGCTAGCTATAGCTTAATAGTAGAAGAACACAAATTACTGGGGATTTTCACAGAGCGCGATGTCGTTAGACTTACTGCTAGCAAAACCCCTTTAGAAGGAGTTTTCATCTTCCAAGTAATGACACAAAATTTGATTACCATCAACCTTGGAGAAGCTCAGGATATCTACTCAATATTAGCCCTATTTCGCAACTCTAAAATTCGGCACCTACCGATCATAGACGAGGCAGGACAAACCATTGGTGTTGTCACCCCCGATAGTTTGCGGCAAGTCCTCAAACCCACCGACTTGCTGCAAATGGGGCGCGTATCAGAAATCATGACTACAGCGGTAATTACTGCCCCTACAAATGCCTCAGTTTTGGAAGTAGCGCAGCAGATGGCAACTAATAGAAAAAGCTGTATTGTTATCTGTCCGTCCTCTGGCTATCATCAAACAATTGTTGATGATAATCCAATTAAGCCAGTGGGAATTATTACCGAAAGAGACATTGTTAGATTCACAGCATCTGGACTCGATCTTGGCAATATTTACGCTGAAGATGTGATGAGTTCTCCCTTGGTGCCAGTTCCCCTAAATGCTACTCTGTGGTATACAAACCAGATGATGCAAAAACACCGTATCCGGCGGTTAGTAGTAGTAGATGAACGGGGATATTTAGCCGGAATTGTTACCATCTCTACCCTTTTGTACGCCTTAGATCCAGTGGAAATATACGCAACTGTGGAAATTTTGCAGCAAACAATCACCGAAAAAACTCAAGAGTTAAGAACACTTAATGAGCAAATGCAGGAGGCGGCGGGACAGCGGCAACAGGCAGAAGATAAATTGCGGCAGGCAAATGAAAATTTAGAAGAACAAATTAAGCAACGAACCCTGGAATTAACCCAAGCTAACGCTAAACTGAAACAGGAAATATGCGATCGTGCTGAAGCCGAAGCTGAGGTGCGCCGCCTTAATGCCGAACTTGAACAACGAGTACAAGAACGCACTGCACAACTGGCAGCAAGCAATAAAGAATTGCAACAAGTTCTCGTAAATTTGCAAGCAGCGCAACAAGAGTTAATTCAATCAGAAAAAATGGCAGCCCTGGGACAGCTAATTGCTGGAGTTGCCCACGAAATCAATACGCCGCTGGCAGCAATTCGCTCCTCGGTACAGAATATAGCAGAGTTTTTAACAGAAAATTTAGAACATTTGCCGACATTTTTTCAAGAACTATCTCCCGAACGCCAGCAATATTTCTTTGCTCTCCTGCAAAAGTCAACCCAGCAATCAGATACCTTATCAAGTAAAGAAAAGCGCCAACTCAGAAAAACTTTGCAGCGCCGACTAGAATCACTAGAAATTGCAGAAGCTGACAGCCTGGCTAGTACCTTAGCAGATATCGGTGTCTGCGGTGAAATTGAACCATTTTTAACTTTGTTAAAAGCCCCAGACAGCCAAAATATTTTACAAACAGCTTATCAATTCGCGACGTTACAGAAAAGCACCCGCACCATAGCCACGGCTACAGAACGTGCTGCTAAAATAGTATTTGCCTTGAAAACTTACGGTCGTTACGACAATTCTGGTGAAAAAGTATTAGCTAATATCACTGAGGGACTAGAGACAGTATTAACTCTTTACCATTACCAAATCAAACAGGGCGTTGAAGTAATCAAAAACTATGAAGCCAATTTATCATCTATAATGTGCTATCCTGACGAACTCAATCAAGTTTGGACAAATTTACTTCACAATGCTTTACAAGCAATGGATTATCGAGGGACTTTGCAAGTTGAGGTAAAGCAGCAAAAAGAGAGTATATTAGTTAGTATTGCCGATACGGGAAAAGGGATACCTCCTGAGATTTTGCCTAGAATTTTTGAGCCATTCTTCACTACTAAAGCCCCAGGTGAAGGCAGTGGTTTGGGGTTGGATATTGTTAAGAAAATTATTGACAAGCATCAAGGTGAAATTTATGTAGAATCATTATTGGGAATAACTAATTTTACTGTGCGGTTGCCTCTAAATCTAAAATAGGAGAAAAAAATATATCTAAGTCCAGAAATGCTGGCTTCCACAAACTTTGGTACACCAAGTAATTACACGATGTAATTGATTGCAACGATAAAAATGGAAGTTAAAAATTATGAAAAAGCCTGTTATTATCTGTGTTGATGATGAACCCACAATTTTAGAAAGTTTAAAAATTGAGCTTAAAAAAGCTCTAGCAGAAGAATTTACAATTGAAACTGCGGAAGGAGGAGAAGATGCTTTAGAGTTGCTAGTTGAGCTAATTGAGGAAGAGGAATGTGAAGTACCTTTAGTAATTTCTGATTACTTCATGCCCGATATCAAAGGGGATGAATTGTTAAAACGCATTCACAGTATTTCGCCAAAAACACTTAAAATTTTGCTCACGGGGCAAGCTGATTTGCAAGCCGTGTCAAATGCTATTAAATATGCCCAATTATATCGTTATATAGCTAAACCTTGGCAGCAGTCAGATTTGATTTTGACGGTAAGAGAAGCGATCCGCAGTTATTCTCAGGACAAACAACTGGCGGATCAAAATGTTAAACTACAGCAGCTAAATGAGGAATTAGAATCGCTGGTGGAACAGCGGACGGCGCAGTTGCGGCTTTCTGAGGAAAAGTTTGCTAAAGCTTTTCGGTCTTCTCCTAATCCAATTACGATCGTTAGACTTAGTGATGGACACCATATTGAAGTAAACGATGCCTTCTGTGCGATGATTGGTTGCGCCAGCGAAGAAATTATTGGTCGGACGGCGATTGAGCTGGGTATTTGGGCAAAGGGGGAAGAGCGCGATCGCCTTTTTCAAGGGTTAGCAAACCAAGGCATAGTTAGCAACTATGAATTTCAATTCCGCCCGAAAACAGGCGAAATTAGAACAGCACTGCTCTCAGCAGAAATCATTGAAATCCAAGGACAAACTTGCGTGATTTCTGTTAGCCAGGATATTAGCGATCGCAAACGAGCAGAAGAAAAACTCCGCGCCTCAGAAGCTTCTCTCGCAGCAGCTCAGCGAATAGCCCACGTTGGCAGTTGCGAAGTTGATATATTTACTAATAATATGACTTGGTCAGAAGAACTATTTCGTATTTTTGATCTCGATCCGACCCAAGTACAACCTAGTTGCGAAATATTCCATCACTACATTCATCCCGACGATATAGAACTTTGGGAACAAAATGTTAACCGCACTCTTACCGAAGGAAAACCCCATAAAATAGAATATAGAATTGTCCGTTCTAATGGTTCTATTCGCTACATTGAAGCAAGAGGAGAACCTATTTTCGATCGCCATAGTAAAATACAAAAACTATTAGTCACCTTAATAGATATTAGCGATAGAAAAGAAGCAGAACTAGCACTGCAAAAGGCAAAAGAAGACGCTGACAAAGCCAACCGCGCCAAAAGTGAATTCCTCTCAAACATGAGCCACGAACTGCGTACTCCTCTCAATGCCATTCTCGGTTTTACCCAGTTACTAGCCCGTGACTCATCACTCAAAACCGAGCAAAAGGAACATCTAGGAATCATCAGTCGCAGCGGAGAGCATTTACTCAGCTTGATCAATAACATTCTGCAAATGTCCAAAATTGAAGTAGGGCAAGTGACAGTTAACAAAAACAATTTCGATTTGTACCGTTTGCTGGACAGCCTCGAAAAAATGTTTGAATTACAAACACAAAAAAAGAATTTGCAGTTGATTTTTGACATTGCCCCAAACCTACCCCAATACGTACAAACTGATGAAAGTAAGTTGCGGCAATCCTTAATTAACATTCTGGGAAATGCTATTAAATTTACTCAAGAAGGCGGAGTAACATTGCGAGTAAAAGCTGTCAATAGTTCATTGTTAAGTGTCGATCGCCAAAAATCCAAAGCAAACAGTCAACAACTATTGTTTGAAATCGAAGACACCGGCGCTGGAATTGCCCTAGAAGAAATAGACAACTTATTTAAACCTTTCGTACAAACCGAATCCGGTCGCAAAGCCCAAGAAGGAACTGGTTTAGGTTTACCAATTAGCAAACAATTTGTGCAACTAATGGGAGGAGATATTACAGTCAACAGCGATGTAGGTAAGGGCAGCATTTTTAAATTCAACATTGAAATTAGCCTTCCCGATACAGTTGAACTGCAAGGGTCAGAAGCAACTAGACAAGTCATCGGACTAGAAGCCGGACAGCCAGAATACCGCATTCTAGCCGTTGACGATCGCCTCGAAAGCCGCTTGCTGCTGGTAAGACTGCTGACATCCCTTGGTTTTTCTGTCCGCGCCGCTGAAAATGGCGCTGTTGCCCTTGATTTGTGGTCGAGTTGGGAACCGCACTTGATCTTGATGGACATGAGAATGCCAGTGATGGACGGATATGAAGCCACAAAACACATCAAATCTCATTTAAAAGGTCAAGCAACAGTAATTATTGCCCTGACAGCAAGTGCTTTTGACGAAGAGCGTTCTGTCATTTTGTCAGCAGGTTGTGACGACTTTGTAGCCAAGCCGTTTCGAGAACAGGTAATCTTAGAAAAGATGGCTAAATATTTAGGAGTGCGTTACGTTTATGAAGAACAAGTTTTATCAGCCCTCCCAGCCGGAAAGCAATCCTCACCTTTAAAAAATGGCGGAGTGTCAACGGGAAATGCAGATACATTCTTTATGTTAGAGTCTTCATCCTTCCAAGTGATGCCTCTTGAATGGATAGATGAGTTGTACCAAGCCGCGGACTGTGTGGATAACGACACCATTTTCCAATTGCTTGCTCAAATTTCTAGCGATCGCGCTAATTTCAGAAACGCCTTAGCAGAGCTAGTGAATAACTTTCGCTGCGATCGAATTATCGATTTAATCGATGAATTCCGAAAATTGTAATTAAGTGTTTTATTTAATCCAACATATTACAATCAGTCCTAAAATTAGCAATCACCCAGCAAAATGATCGGCAATCACACAGAAATTAATAAAGGAAACATTTTAATCGTTGACGATACCCCAGAAAACCTGCAAGTTTTATCTGCAACTTTGTCAGAACGCGGGTATAAAGTTAGAGGTGTAATTAACGGCAAAATGGCAGTTAGAGCCGCACGTTCAGTCCCCCCCGACCTAATTTTACTTGATATCAGAATGCCCGATACTAATGGCTATCAAGTTTGCGAAGAACTAAAAGCTGATGCCCAAACCTCAAAAATCCCGGTAATTTTTATTAGCGCCTTAGATGAAGTATTAGACAAAGTTAAAGCTTTTCAAGTCGGCGGCGAAGACTACATCACCAAACCATTCCAAGTAGAAGAAGTCGTCGCACGAATTGAGCATCAACTGACTATTCAAAGACTACAAAAACAACTAATTCAGCAAAATCAACAACTGCAAAAAGAAATAGTAGAACGCAAAAAAGCTGAAGAATCTGCCGCCGCTGCATCCAAATCTAAAACTGAATTCCTCGCCAATATGAGCCACGAACTCCGTACTCCCCTCAACGCAATTTTAGGCTTTACCCAAGTTATGAGCCGCGACCCTTTCCTGAGTACAGAGCAGTTAGAAAATCTGAGAATTATTAATCGCAGCGGCGAACACTTGATGGATTTAATTAATGATGTTTTGGATATGTCTAAAATTGAAGCTGGCATAATTACAGTTTGTGAAACTAGCTTCGATCTGTATCGGTTGCTCGATACTCTCGAAGAAATGTTTCACTTCAAAGCTGAAAAAAAAGGATTGAAGCTGATATTTACAGTACATCCTGATGTGCCTCATTATATAAAAACTGATGAAAAAAAGTTGCGTGTATGCTTAATTAATTTATTAGGAAATGCGATTAAATTTACTAAAAACGGCAGCGTTACTTTGCGAGTTAATTCAGGTGCAGAAGAAAGAGATTTGGAATTATCGCCGACAATTAATTATACTTACAAACAATTCCCACTTGCCTTTGAAATAGAAGATACAGGTGTGGGAATAGCACCCGAAGAAATTGAGACTTTATTTGATGCCTTCGTGCAAACTGAAGCAGGTCGAAAATCCGCAGAAGGCACAGGTTTGGGTTTAACCATTACTAGAAATTTTGTGCAACTGATGAACGGAAATATTACAGCAAGTAGTGTTCTAAATCAAGGAACAATTTTTAAATTTAATATCCAAATTAGCCGAGCAGACGGCAATGAAATCATAGAGAAACCACTGCAACGGGTAAGTGCATTAGAAGCAGACCAAAAAGTTTATCGGATTTTAGTAGTTGATGATACTCAAGACAATAGGTTGTTGCTAGTTAAGTTGCTTCAACCAATAGGCTTTGAAGTTCGAGAAGCAGAAAACGGGGAACAAGCACTGATTTTGTGGGAGAGTTGGCAGCCACATTTAATTTTGCTCGATACACGGATGCCAGTAATGGATGGAATGGAGTTGACTGCACAAATTAGAGCGAAAGAGAGGGAGATAGAGGAGAAATTTTCACTCAATTCGCCCTCCGAAATTCATCCCTCTTATCCACCATTAATCAAGGGGGAACAACCATCTAAAACCGACTGTTACCGTACCGTAATTATTGCTCTAACCGCCAGTGCTTTTGAAGAAAAGCGAGGCGAAATTATAGCAGCAGGCTGTGATGATTTTGTCCGCAAACCTTTCCAAGCACAGGTAATTTTTGAAAAGATGACGGAATTCTTGGGGGTGCGCTACATTTACGAGCAGTTGCCTCCAGTCACAAATACTGCACCACATCAGCGTTATTTTGTCAGTGAAAGAGCGGATTCATTTTTTCTACCTCTGGTGGCGCAGATGCCTTTGAATTGGGTACAGCAGCTCAATCAGGCAGCTAATGAAGTTAATGAAGAGTTAGTTCTCCAGTTAATTGAACAAATTTCAGAAAATTCTGCGGCTTTAGCTGACGCTCTTAAAGATTTGCTAGAGGATTTTCGTCTGGATAGAATAGTTCGTATAACTCAATCAATTATAGAATCAGGTAATGGATAATAATCAACTCAAAATATTAATTATTGATGACCAGCCGAGTAATCTGCGGTTTTTATCAAAAATTTTGACAGAACAGGGGTATAAAGTTCAAAGGGCAATTTCTGGTCAACTAGGTCTGAATGCCGCGATCGCGTCTCCCCCTGATTTGATTTTGCTTGATATTATGATGCCGGATCTGGATGGCTATGAAGTTTGTAAAAAGCTGAAGTCTACCCAACAAAACCGCGCAGTACCCGTAATTTTCTTAAGCAGCTTAGATGATGTTCAAGATAAAATTAAAGCCTTTCAAGTCGGTGGCATAGATTACATTACTAAGCCATTTCAAGTTGAAGAAGTTTTAGCTCGGATTGACACCCAAATTGCCATTCAAAAGCTGCAAAAGCAATTAGAAGAGCAAAACATCCTCCTGCAACAGTCTCAGTCACTCCTAGCAAGTATACTAAACAGCTCTCTAGACAGGATAGAGGCTTTTTCTGCTGTCAGGAACAGCCAGAAAAATATTGTTGATTTCCAATGGATTTTGGTAAACCGCTCAGTCGAAAAAAATTTGGATCTGAACTCAGAGAAATTAGTTGGCAAGTATTTGTTAGAAGAAATGCCCCAGTACCGCAAAAATGGTTTATTTGATTTGTACGTTTCTGTAGTTGAAACAGGAGTGCCGCTAGATACAGAGTTTTATTATGAACAGGAAAAACTCAGCGGTTCTTGGCTGCAAATTGTTGCTGTTAAGTTAAATGATGGCTTTGCAGTCACATCTCGCAATATTACAGCACGCAAACAAGCAGAACAAGAACTGGCTCGCTCTAATGCAGAACTCGAACAATTTGCTTATGTGGCTTCCCACGATTTGCAAGCACCTTTGTCAACAATTGCTAGCTACGCTCAACTTTTAGAAGGGCGTTATACAGATCAACTCGATGCTAATGCTATCAAGTTTATTCACAAAATGATTAAAGGGGCTATGCGAATGCAATCTCTTATTGATGATTTGTTAGAGTATTCGCGAGTGAGCAAGAAAAGTAAGGATTTTAAGCTGACAGATTGTAATCGGGTGTTTGCAGAAGCTTGTGCTAATTTGCACCTAGCTATCCGCAAAAATCAAGCTGCTGTCAGCCGCAGTGACTTGCCTGCGGTTATCGGTGATAGTTCTCAATTGGTGCAAGTGTTTCAGAATTTAATCGGTAATGCGATTAAGTACCGCTGCGAGGATTCACCGATCGTTAATATTAGCGCTGAACCTCGTGAAACTGATTGGCTATTCTCTGTTAGAGATAATGGAATTGGCATTGATTCTAAACATTCAGAGCGGATATTCCAAATTTTTCAGCGGTTGCATACGCAAGAGGAATATACGGGGACTGGCATTGGTTTAGCAATTTGTCAAAAGATTGTTGAACGTCACGGTGGGCGGATTTGGATAGAATCTCAATTAGGTGTGGGATCGACTTTTTATTTTACTCTGCCCTATGTAAAATTATAATTTTATAGAAATTAGATAAGTTATGGTTTTAGCTGGCGATCAGTAAATCCACCTAATTAAACGTAAGATGCCGATGGCTAAAAAGTTTGCTGTATAAGCACTCTTCCTTCTTCCTTCTTCCTTCTTCCTTCTTCCTTCTTCCTTCTTCCTTCTTCCTTCTACTTACCTAAGCTTTGTTTCTGAGAACGTTCAAGATAAATTCTAGCTGCTTTATCCAGGGGATTAATTAGCAAACACGCTTTAAAAAGCTGTGCTGCCTTAGTAAAATCTCCCCCCATATACAGGAATAAACCTTCTTCAAAAATCGGTTTTGTAGCTAACTTAGCTCTTCGCATTTCCGGCTCATCTGCATCAAAAACTTCATAGACAGCTACCATTTTTGATTTGCCCTTAACTTGCACTCTGTCGATGAAGCGGATAGAATAATCTTCGTAATTTTGCAAGCGCAAAAAAGTATGATGGCTGATTAATAGCGAGACTCCATAATTTTTTGTCAATCCTTCCATGCGAGAAGCTAAATTGACTGAATCGCTAATTACAGTGCTGTTCATGCGGTTTTCTCCGCCCACAGTACCTAGCATCAAAGAACCTGTATTAATGCCCACCCCAATTTGTAAAGGTGGGCGACCTGGCCGCCCTCTCGTTTTATTGTATTCAGCCAGCTCTTTAAGCATGACAATAGCTGCTTTCACGGCATCATCTGCTTCCCCACTAAATAGGGCCATAATCGCATCGCCAATATATTTATCAATAAAGCCATTATTAGCAGTAATTGCAGGCTCCATGCGCTGTAGGTAAGCATTGATAAATTTAAAATTATCTTCAGGATTCATGCTTTCACTCATAGTAGTGAAGTCGCGGATATCGGAAAATAAAATTGACATTTCTAGCTTTACATGATCGCCTAATTTAGCTTCAATAATACTTTCATATCCGAGTAAAGATAGAAATTCGTGAGGGACAAAGCGACCGTAGGCATCGGTGAGTTCTAATTCGGCATCTAGAGATTTTTCTAAATCTTGATTTAGTTGAGAGAGTTCTGTGAGTAAACTTTCTCTTTCAGCTTCAGCTTTTTTGCGTTCGGTGATGTCAGTAAAAGTCGCGATCGCATAAGCGATGTTGCCAAATTCATCATATACAGGGGTGGCCCGACACTCTAAGGGAACTATTTCGCCCTTAGCTGTGCGAATTTCCAAATCGTCTACCATTGTCTGTTCTCCTTTGAGAGCTCGAACTATTGGTAATTTTTGATTGGGATACAATTGATTTGTCCCTGCTGCATAGATTTGATAAACTTTCGCTAATTCCTTGGCTGTGGCGGAGGCGGCAACTGTTTTACTGACTAATTCTTGTATTTTATCATTGGTATAATATGTATTGCCGTCAGCATCGATCACTGCTACTCCCACAGGTACAGCTTCTAGGAATTGAGCTAGTCTTTTTTCACTTTCGCGGTGCAAGCGGCGGCTGTGTTCAACTGCGATCGCCATAGCCGAACCCATGACAGACAGTAGTGGGGAAACCACTGGTATCCACCAACTTTGTAGAAATGCTACATAGCTAATAGTAACGAGACTGCCTCCTGTTAGTACGATAGACAAAACTAATAATCCCCCTTTAGCAAAAGTATTTTTTCTAAACCGCTTTGCTTCTAGCAGTCTCCAACTCCAAGCTGCACTTGTTGAAGACCAAATTAAAACCCACCAAATCTCTACTAAATCTGGCCAAACTCTAATCAAAGGGCGACCTTCTAAGGCTGCACTTAAAATTTGGCTAATTATATTAGCGTGAATAACTACTCCGGGAGTTCGCTTGGGACTGCCGCTGGAAGTTTTGCTGTAGGGAGTTAATAGTAAATCGTTGAGACTGGGTGCAGTTGCTCCAATTAGGACAATGCGATCGCGCATTAACTCAGGTGGAATTTTATGCTTTAAAACATCCGTCATCGATATAGTTGGAAAACTTGACTGGGGCCCGCGAAAGTTTAGTAAAATCTGGTAGCCGCCGGAATTAGCTCTCACATAGCCACCGCTATTTTCTGTAAAAGGAACAAATACTGCTTTGCCTAAACGTAAGTGCATTTTAGCAGCATCAACCATTTCCAGAGCAATGCCTTCTTTTTCCAAATACATTAAAGCCAACCTCGTACCCAAACCTAATTTCGTTTGGCCATCTTCGGTGTTCACAGATAGCAAAGCTCGTCGCACTTTGCCATCGGCATCTAATACTAAATCTGCTATGCCTACTTGGTCTAGTTTGCTTAATGCTGGGGGTGGTGGAACTGTATCTCCAACAACTTTTTCAACGGCAATAAAATTTGGTGTATTCTTAAATACTTCTACTAATGTTTGATGCCCTGGCTGTACTGGCAAATTGCGATAAAAATCTAAGCCAATAGCTCTAGGTTGCTGAGATTTGATATTTTTAATTAATTGAGCCAAGACACCATCAGATATTGGCCATTTGCCAATATTAGTGATATCTGATTCGTCAACTGTGACAATAACGATGCGTTGGTCAACGATTTCTCGCGGACGCAGTCGAAAAAATTCATCTAGGGTAACTAATTCTAGAAGTTGCAATAGTCCGGCATACTTTGCAGCCATGACTAAAAATGCCACGCTTGGGGCGGCAATTAGAACTGAGCGCCATTTCCAAATCCGCTTTTTGAGCTGTGACCACATCTGCGATTAGCATCCAGATTTGATAGGAGAATCTGGGTTGCTAGCATGATTTTAGTTGAGCAACCGCGATTTGGGAAATCAAAGGAAGGGGGAGAAGTTTTGAGTTTTGAGTTTTGAGTTTTGAGTTTTGAGTTTTGAGTTTTGAGTTAGAAGTCAATGCTGGGATGCGTTTCTAGGAATGAAACGCTATCCCTTCCTTCTGCCTGCTGCCTCAGTTTTATTACAGCATCGGTTTAGTTGCGATCGCATCTAGTCCAACTGATGTTAACAGTTGTGTCCAAGTCGCTTCCAGGGAGGAATCGTTGGGCTGTAACTTTCTAAGTTCGGCTACTGTTGCTAGAGTATCGTACCAAATGCCATCTTTGCCATACAAAGCCGCACGTTCAATCGGTGTCGCTTTTTCTAGCTGGCTGATTAAAGTTGGGTTAGCTTGCGATCGTGTAATTGTGCCTTCTACTGCTGGGCTATCAGGCCTGAGTGTATTGCCGCACATAATTACAAAAGACCACTTGTAATTTTTGCCAGTTTCTAAGGCTGGTGCGCTAGTGGGGATGCTGACGCTGACTATTCCGGCTTTGCCAGTAATCGGTATCATGGTTTGGTAATGGCTATTTTTGTTCTCGCCTTCCAAACTAAAAAATACTTTTCGTGCTGAAGTTTCCGGAACGTAAACAAAGAAAGTTGGTCGTTCTGCGACTGTGAGCGCTTGATAATTTGCGGGAGTTAAAGGCGTAGCCATTGGGCCAGAATTTGCCGGATCTTGAGCGCACTGACCGCTGCTGCGAGATGCTCCACCTGCTGAGTTGTCAGGTTTCCCAGCACCGGGTGGGCTGAATGTGACGCTTACTTTTGAACGCTGGGGCCGAGCTTGAGCTTGTTGGTTGGCTGGCTTTGACTGCGCTTGTACCTGAACTGGCAAGCCGTTTGCGAATACGCAGAGTGCGATCGCAAACAGTCTCAGATGTTTAAAAGAATTGTGCTTAATCATAATTGGGAAACGTTGTTTATTTGAGTTGTGCCAATATCGCGATATCGCACCCTAGAGTCTCGATCGTAAAGCCTTAGTCATAGTATAATTCTAAACCTTTTAAAAATCAACCTTCAGATACATTTTATACCTAAATTTTCATTAAGTTTTCATCCTTTACTCCTTCTTTCTTTCTTTTTGGAACGGGCATCTTGCCTGTTAAGCGAGAATGCTGCAAGATATCAATTACAACCAATTTCCCACCAAAATAAAAGGAGCCCAATAAAACGGATGTTCGTATCGAGATTGCTTTAAAAGAGCCAACTGACCTCGGCGGAGAGCTTCAGCTTTAGTAATATCAGGTTGAGCGAGTTCTCGATAAAATTCCGCCATCAGTGTAGCAGTGGATTCATCGCGCACTGACCAAAGCGTTGCTAAGGTACTGCTCGCGCCGGAACGAACTGCGACTCCCGCTAATCCCAAAGCAGCCCTGCTGTCCCCAGCCGCAGTTTGACAAGCACTAAGTACGAGTAATTCAACTCTACTAGAGTTACTTTGTGCCTTGGAACTACTCAGTAATTTTTCAAAATCTCTGACATTAATTTTCTCATTCCAAGTCAGAATAAATGTTTGTTCTGGATTAGAACTAAACTGACCGTGAGTGGCTAAATGAATTACAGGAAAAGAATTTTCCCGAATTTCTTTTTGTAAATTCAGTTCGCTGAAATCCTGATTCAATAATACCTGAGACGGTATTTCTGAACCAATCTGATTAATTTCCGCTCTCACTCCTGGTAGTGCAGAAAACCCTTGACGAGCGTCAGTTAGTCCTGCTGTTAAGGCTTTGATTTTCCGGCGACCAAGCGATCGCGCCTCTAGCAATTGCAAACCCGGAGTTATAGCGACGCTGTATTTTTCCATAAGATATTGTTTGCCATCGTAGAGAGCAGCCATCGGCAAATTGCGGAGAATTCCATCTAGCACAAATACTAGAGTTTTCACGTTGTACCGGGATAAATCTGCTGCCGCTGGCTGAATTAGCCAGTTGTAAACTTGTTGGGAAAGCCGCAAACGTTCCTGATTGGAGAAAGCGGGATTTAAAGATTGCAGCATCTCATCTATTGTGGTTTCTAAATTACTTTTAGGCAATTTAGTTTCATAGTAGCGTAGCGGTTGCTTCGATAGAGAGAGAATAACTGCTAAGCGATCTGCTAAAATAATCGGATAGATTACGGCTGCTTGCGGATCTACTTCATCAATTTGCTGGGGTTTGACATCTAAACAAGCTTCTCGGAAAAAATTATCTAATTCTGCTAGTTGCAGCGCTTCAATTAATTTCCTAGCTTGCTTGAGATTTTCTTGGCTGGGATTAGAATCTAACAGTAGTTCTACAAGTTCTCTGTAGACTGGTTCGACACTTTCGCGAAAAGAGAATTGCACATCGGGATTAATACTTACTAAGTCACTGCGAAGGGATTTCAGGGTATTTACTGCTTCGGAATAAGCAGCGATCGCCTTCGGTATCTCTCGCTGCTGTTTGTAAATTCTTCCTAATTCCCATTGCCAGCGAGCGGCAATATTGTCAGCATTTACGCCCTGAGCCAGCATCAAAGCTTGCTGAGTTAAATTTCGGGCATCTTCCCACTGTGCGGTCTCAAAATATACTTTTCCCAATTCTCCCAAGGCGTAGGATTCCGCTTTTGAATCTTGCAAGTTTCTCGCTTGTTGAATAGCTGTAGCTAATACTTGAGCAGCTTGTTTAGCAAAAGATTTTGTGGTAGATTGGACGGATGTTTTATCCCTATCTGTCTCGATTTTGATTAAACTTTGGGCATAATTAACTAAAGCATAGACTGTGGCTCTACTAGGTGGCAAGTTGGTTATTTTAGTTTCGATTTGTGGCAATAATGACGTAATATCAACTAAGTTTTGAGTTTCTATACTCAAGCTGAGTTGGTTGAGTAAAGCTTGGGTGCTAGTATAATTTGTCTGGCAACTATTCTGGCTATTGCTGCTACAGTCGGAAATTTGAGCTGACTTTTGATAGTATTCCAAAGCAGTTTTAGAGTCTTGCAAAGCTCTGGCAGTATTTCCTAAGCTTAATAAAGTTGCGCTTAGTTCTCGTTTATCCATACCAAGAGAGCCTGAATTTGCTGCCTGTAGCTGCTGGGAAATTGCTAAACTTTGCTCTAAAACTTTCTGAGACTCGCGCAAGTCTCCCACTACTTGTAAGGCAACTCCTAAACTTCGCAATCCTGTTGCTTTTAGTAGAGAATTGGGTTGAGATTGCAATTTTTGATTCGCTTGTTCTAAAATTGTCTTGGCTCGGCGATAAAGTCCCAGAGTTTGTAAGGCTTGGGCTTGGTTAATTTGAGTTCCTAAAGTCCCGCTTTCATCTCCAGCTTTAGTATAAGCTATTTCTGCTTTTTTCCAAGTATCGAGGGCGGCTTCTGTTTGTCCGGATGCTAACTGCAAACGCCCTTGGATATTTAAGGCTTGAGCAAGTACGACGATCGCGGAAGTCGAATTATTGACTGAGGAGTTATTAATGAGGTTGAGACTGGAGGCGATCGCTTTTTCTGCTTCCGGCAAAAGTCCCAATTCTTGATTGGCGAGAGACAAATAGCTTAAACTCAGGGATTGATTGAGGCGATCGCCTTTTGTACTATAACTTTGAGCTGACTTTTGCCAAACTGCGGCCGCCTCAGAAAACCTACCCGCCTCATAGAGCATTCTGCCTTGTTCAAGGAGATTTGCAGGAGAAGCAGACGGAAATTGAGCAACGCTGGTTTGGGGATGCTGTGCTGTCGCTGGTACAACTATTGTCACCAGCAACAAAATCAGCAATCCCAAGCAGAAAAAAGAGGGGAAATCTTGTCTGCAATTACGGACAAAATTTCTGATGGGACGAAACTCGCGCCTCCAACTCCGAATAGCTTTCAAGAACAGCAGGATTTTTGCTCTCACTTTATCGCTCACTGCAAAGAGTTGGTCTATTCTAACCCACCTCAACATAAATGCAAGTGCGATCGCGACTCAAAACTCAGATGCACTGGAACGGGACAGGATTTTTACAAAATTTATGCTTGGGATACCGCCATTATCGACTACCATCCGCCTTGACAACCCACCAAACGACAATAATTCAGATCCCACTTAAACTGCATTGGATTACATTTTAAAAGAATAGGAGGAATGAATTTAAGAGTGCTTGGTGATCCGGATAAAGGATGCCATCAATTTTTTGTATTCCTGCTTAGTGATAGTACCCTCACCGCAAATTTGAGATAGACAGCGGTTCAGAGCATTGAATGCTGTTTCTACATCAATCCAGTTCTGACCGGCGCAGATAGCTTCCTCCGAAGTGGGATAAAATTCTTTGGAGGTAAACACGGCCCCTGTTGGCAATATCACTTGCCACTTCCAGTGATTGTTTGCAGGTAAAGGGGAAACCTGGAACCTGTGATTTTTTTCAAACATCGGCTTACTTCTCAAACAACTGTAATACCTTTTAGATAATTTTACAACAAAAGCATAGTCTAATCTTAATTAATTTCACACTCAACTTTACCTAAAAATTAAGCTAAATTCCCTATTGACAAATGTAACAATATATGGATTAATTACAAATGGGGATCGCTTTCTAGCTTAATTTATTAGGCACGTTGCTGGCGATCGCAGTAGTTAATAGTATTACTTACCTATCACTTTCTAAGTGTAACTCGCACTGTAATTATAACTATTAATTATAACTTAAGACTTGCTTCCATTCCTTCTTTGTTCAGCTATAGCAAACTGGCTGAATCTGCATCTAGAAATAGCGTTGCCTGAGCTTGCATCCGTAGGAAAGAAGCTGGAATCGCCGTACTAATTGAGCCCAAAAGCATCTCCTTAACAGCAGCAGCTTTGCGTTTTTCAGGCGCAAGGCAGATAATTTTTTTAGCAGAGCCTAGCATCGGCAGCGTCACGGTAAAAGCGTACTGTGGCACAGATTCTAAGTGGGAAAAAAGACCTTGATTTACCTGTTGCAGGCGAGTTGCTAGATCGAGTTTTACTAATTTTACAGCTAGGCGATCGCTAAAATCAGCTACAGGCGGATCGTTAAAAGCTAAATGTCCATTTTCTCCTAAACCCAGACAGCACAAATCAATGGGCTGCGCTTGTAAAAGTTTAGTATAGCGATCGCACTCCTCTATCGGTTGAGCTGCATCCCCTTCAATATAGTGAAATGCCCCAGGATGCACTCTACTTTCTACCCTTTCACGCATATAGCGGCGGAAACTAGCAGCATGATTAGCATCTATTCCCAAATACTCATCCAAATGGAAAAAATTAACTTTAGACCAATTGATACCGCCCAAAGCAATCAAAGCTTCTAAAAATTTAATTTGCGAATTGCCAGTAGCCAGAAGTACAGCAACACTTCCCTGTTCCAGTATAGTTTTCTGCAAATAAGTTAGTACAAGTTGGGCCGCGTCGCCTGCTAATTCTGTTTCGCTTCCGTACAGGCGAACCGACAACCTATCCACAGTAAAGGTTTTGTTAGGTTTATACAACATACGCAATCCCAATACTTTCAGCCATTACCATAAGTTTTTCTAGTACGTTTCTATTATATCATCTCTTGGGAGCGGTAAATCCGATTGTCAATCTCCTCATCCCCAACGGCTTGATTTTCATTTTAATGCCAGTTTAACTTCCCTTAACTTAGCAAAATATCAGGCTTATAGTTGTCACTTATCAACTCAACCATTTGTGTTCTCAATGGCTTCTTATAA
>DATGYA010000522.1:0-9430 GCA_035298405.1 Kamptonema sp.
GTGGCTAGATAGTCCGGTTCTTCAATGCCGGTGCCTGTCTAGAGCGCGATCGTGTAAAGCAATTTTTCTCGTTCTGATGCGATCGCTTCTTGGGGTGAAGCGTAACCTGGGCCACAACACGCATGAGCTATAGTACACCTCTGAAAAGAAATTAAAAATTAAAAATTAAAAATTAAAAATTAAAAATTAAAACAGCTATAGCGGTTCTCAGATAAATGAGGTATACAGAAACCCTGTATTGTCAAGCTTTCCATGTCAAAATTCGTACCTCACCTTTTTGAGAAAGGCTATAACTTTTAATTTTTTAGGACTTACGCACTGACAAACTTCGTAAGTCCTATCAATTTTATCAACTAACCGGTAACTCAAGGGGAAATGCTTTAGCTTGCCGGGGCTTGACATAAACTCGCTGATCGACTTGTATATTTAGCTGTTTAAAGCGATCGCGGTCTAAGTAAGCAGTAAGTACATCCTTATCATCCACAATTAATTCTATTTGAATTTCCCAACCCAAATAGACGATACGATTAATTTTTGCTGGTGCAAAAGATGCTTCGGGTTCGGTTTGAATTACAACGTCATGGGGCCGTAAATAAATTTGAGGTGAGGGAGCTTCCAAGCTCTGACGCGCAAAAATTCCGGCTGTGCTAGAGAGGACGTTTACTGGGCCAATAAAACTCATCACAAAGGCTGTTGCTGGAGAGTCGTAAATCTGAGCTGGAGAGCCGACTTGTTCAACTCTGCCTTTGTTCATAACGACAATCTCATCGGCGACTTCCATCGCTTCTTCTTGGTCGTGGGTGACAAAAACTGTGGTGACATTAACTTCGTGATGTAAACGCCGCAACCAGTCCCGCAATTCTTTACGGACTTTGGCATCTAGGGCTCCGAAGGGTTCGTCTAGCAAAAGTACCTGCGGTTCTACTGCTAAGGCTCTGGCTAACGCTACGCGCTGTCTTTGTCCTCCCGAAAGTTGGGAAGGATAGCGATCGCCTAATCCGCTCAGTTGCACTAAGTCTAAAAGTTCTTCTACTCGGTTGCGAATTCTGGCTTTGGGAACTTTGCGAATATCCATACCAAAGCCAATATTATCACGAATTGTCAAGTGTTTGAATAAAGCATAATGCTGAAAAACAAAGCCGATTTGACGCTCTTGTACTGATTGATAAGTTGCATCCCTACCTGTAATCCAGATTTTGCCGATGTCGGGCGGTTCTAGTCCGGCAATTAGCCGTAGTAATGTCGATTTTCCTGACCCTGATGGCCCTAATAGTGCTACTAAAGAGCCTGTTTTAATTTCTAGGTTCACCTGGCTTACTGCCTGAAAAGAACCAAAGTGTTTCGATACGTCTTCAACTAAAATTCCCATAGATTCCCTGCCTCAATAAATTTTCTCTGAGTGATTATTAACCTATGTCTAAGCAGATGCGATCGGGAATCATTTTTTACTCCCGTTATTGGCTTAAATGACTGGGCTGAGTGGATATTATACTAACTCCTGTAACCTGAGCGATGTAGTGTACTTTACAATTATTTAAGATTTGACCAGTAGATGCCTCAGATTGATATCCCCATCTCCCCAAGTTATGAGGATTGACGCAAAACTGGTTGTAACGCGGCGGCACTTGTGTGGTATAAAAAATGCTGAGATAGCTTGATCTCCAGAATTCTGTATCAATGACTGAGATTTCGTCTGAAGAGGACTAATGAGTTTAATGCCATTTCTTAAGTCCTCTTAAGAGGACTTAAGCTTTGAGACAGGGGTTTTAACCCCTGTCGGACTGTCGGTTTCACGTTAAGTTGACACTATATCGCTTAACTTCCCAACTTCAACCATCCAAAAACATCAACCATCATTTTGCCGACAGGAACGTTGAGCAAATGGTTGAAATTTTCCATATTATGTATACTACCGTTAAGGTTAATAAATTAGCAATAGTTTTGACAGATGTTTTTTGTATAAAATAGAGCGATTTGGCTTTACAAAATTGCCTCACAAATCAAAAACTTGGAATGCAAGCAGTGATATGGTATCCTTTTAATAACGCTTTAATAACGCTGCGGTTTTGGTGGTATTAGTTACCGTCAATAAACAGTGTTACCAACAGATAGCGGAATTAATCAGTATAGTAAGTAACAGTTAGCCATGAAATTTGCTACGCTCAAAGACCTGACATTGCTGAGCGCGATCGCTTTCATATTCAGCGCTTGCGCTGGTACCTCACCCACTAGCCCACCACAAGCTCAAGAATCGACCGCCGCTAAAAACGCAGCCAGCGATAAATTCACAGTTGGTTTAGTGATGGTGGGCCCTAAAAATGATGCTGGTTGGAGTCAAGCGCACTATGAAGGTTTGGAGTATGTAAAGCAAAAATTGTCCAATGTAGAAATCGAATATGTGGATAAAGTTAATCCAGGCGATCGCCCCAACGTCAAAGGTTCTCAAGTTGCAGACGACTTGATAGCCAAAGGCGCAAAATTGATTATTTTCAACTCTGATGACTTCAAAGATGATGCCCTAGAAACTGCCAAAAAACATCCCAATGTTCCCGTAATTCACGCATCAGGAGATTACTCTTGGAAAGAAGGCAAAAACTTCAAAAATTTGCCCAACCTTGGCAATGTAATGCCGCAGATGGAATACGGCAGAATGATTGCAGGTTGCGCGGCAGCCCTCAGCACAGAAACGGGTAAAATAGGGTTTCTGGGCCCGTTAATTAATGATGAAACCCGCCGCTTAGTTTCCGCCGCCTATTTAGGCAGTCAATATTGTTGGGAAAACTATCGCAAAAAGCCTGCTCAAGAGCTGAACTTTAAAGTAACTTGGATCGGCTTTTGGTTCAACATTCCCGGTCAAACTTTAGACCCCACCAAAGTGGCAGATGATTTCTACAACGGCGGTTATGATGTATTAATGACAGGATTGGATACCCCAGAAGCGGCAGTGCAAGGTAAGAAAGCTGCGGAGGCTGGGAAAAAGGTAAAATACCTGCACTATACTCTCAAGTCAGGTTGTAATTTTGCTCCCGATATTTGCGTTGGCGTGCCTGTTTATAACTGGGGGCCATCTTATTTGGAAGCAGTTAAGCAAACGGAAGCTGGGAATTTTAAGGGGGATTTTGTCTTAGGTAAGCCTGATTGGAAGGATATCAATAGTGTCGATACTTCTGCTGTTGGATTTGTTGAAGGTAAGGCTCTAAGTGATGAGAATAAAAAGGTTTTGGGGGAATTTATTAAGGGATTAGGCGATGGTAGCATTAATCTTTATAAAGGGCCATTAAATTTTCAAGATGGCACTGCATTTGTAAAAGCAGGGGAAACTGCCACGCCGCAGCAAATCTGGTATATGCCGCAGTTACTAAAAGGTATTGAAGGATCGAGCAAATAAACGGTTAACAGTTAATGGTTAACGGTTAACGGTTAACGGTTAACGGTTAACGGTTAACGGTTAACTGAGTATTGTAGGGTGCGTCAGTCGGAAGCGTTTTGCCAATAAGTGAATTGTTCTAGCTGACGTACCCTACCTGCAATTAGCAATTAGCCGTTAGCAATTAGCCATTAGCAATTAGCCATTAGCCATTATTATGAAAATTGAACTAAAATCTATTTATAAAAGCTTTGGTTCGGTGCTAGCTAATGATGATGTGTCATTGACTGTAGAAACTGGAACAATTCATGGTTTATTAGGGGAAAATGGGGCCGGGAAAAGTACGCTGGTGAAAATTATTAGCGGTTTTATTGGGCGCGATCGCGGCTCAATTTTATTAAACGATTGCCCTGTGGAAATTAAGACACCAGAGGCTGCAATTGGGCAAGGAATCGGGATGTTACATCAAGATCCCCTAGATTTTCCTCCCTTGTCTGTTTTAGATAATTTTATGATCGGCAAGAGGCAAATTACCCTAACTAATGAGGAAAAAAAAGAGGTGAGATTTATTAAACCTGGTTTAAAAAGCCAGATAGAGGTAGGCAAAATGCCTGATTCACAAGGTTTATGGTCTATACCTATTTTTCATCCTTCATTTTTCATCCTTCCTAAAAAAGCGGCGGCTAGAGAGTTCAAGCAATTAGCTAATCAGTTTAATTTTAACCTAAATATTCATGAAATAGTTGGCAATCTTAGCGTAGGAGAACGGCAACAACTGGAGATATTACGATTGCTGTCGCTAGGCGTACAAACTCTGATTTTAGATGAGCCGACAACGGGAATTTCTGCTTCTCAAAAAGATGCCATATTTGCGGCAATGAAACAATTAGCGGCGACTGGCAAATCAATTATTTTTGTTTCTCATAAGTTAGAAGATGTGGAGGTGCTGTGCGATCGCGTCACAGTGATGCGCCAAGGTAGAGTAGTTGGCAATGCTGAAATTCCTTGTCCTAGCAATCAATTAGTTGAGATGATGTTTGGTCGAGAATTAGCTCAACCAAGCAAGCCGGAAACTGCACAATCTGAGGTGGCTTTTGCTGTGAATAATCTGCTAGTAAAAGATGACCGCTTGAGTATAAAAATTGATAGCTTGACAGTGCAATGTGGGGAAGTAATTGGACTAGCTGGTTTAGAAGGAAGCGGTCAAAGATTGCTGCTGTTGCTTGGTGCTGGTTTGCAGCAAGCGGTATCTGGAAAACTCTACATCAACGGCGCAGATATGACTCATAAATCTTATCCAGAGTATCTAAAAGCAGGTGTAGGATTTTTGCCAGCAGATAGATTAAAAGAGGGGTTAGTTAGCGGTTTGTCAATTCACGAGCACGTCATGCTACGGAACCGAGAAGACAGCTTATTTATCAATCGTCAGGAAACTTTAAAAATCGCTCAGCAAGCTATTGCTTTTTTTGATATTCGGGGCAAACCTAATAGCAAAGTGGAACGCTTATCAGGAGGGAATCAGCAGCGAACTCAATTAGCATTATTACCAGTGCCTTTAAACTTACTGTTGATGGAACATCCGACACGGGGTTTAGATATTGAATCGGCGATTTGGGTGTGGCAGCAGTTAATTATTCGGTGTCAAAGTGGCACAGCGATTCTGTTTACTTCCTCGGATTTAGATGAGATCATGCAGTATAGCGATCGCGTCATTGTTTTTAGTGGAGGTAATGTCTCAGAACCAATTGATGCCCGAAAATTAACAGCCGAGCATTTGGGACAAATGATCGGAGGTAAATTAAATCAATAAACCTCAGATTAAAAGCTAAATTTGACTGTAAAGAGTAGCAAAATATGGTTTTGCCATAATAGAAAGTACCAAAAAAATTAAAAGTATGGGCAATTCCTCCCTGCAAAATTCAAAAGCATCAATGAAAACTTATTTATGGCGCTTTAGCTACTTGCTACTATCAGTTGCATTCATAACTGGAGTGATTTTGTTAGCGGGCGCGTCGCCCCTACAAGTAATAGCAGGTTTGTGGAATGGCGCTTTCGGCACTGCCGATCGCACAGCGCGGGTTTTCTCCACCCTTGCACCGCTGCTTTTATGTGCCAGCGGGCTAGTATTTACCTTCGCAGCCGGTTTGTATAATTTAGGCATAGAAGGGCAAATTACAATGGGCGCGATCGCAACCACACTTGCCTTAAAAATCTTTGAAAATATCCTACCACCACCCCTAGTTATCCTATTAGCAATTATTGCCGGAGCCGCTGGCGGACTCTTCTGGGGACTCCTAGCTGGCATCCTCAATGTTTATGGTAAAGTTAGCGAAATATTTGCCGGATTAGGTTTAAATTTTGTGGCCCAAGGATTAGCATTATATTTAGTATTTGGCCCTTGGAAACGCCCCGGAATTGCTTCAATGAGCGGCACAGAATTGTTTACCGAAACCCTCTGGTTGCCCACAATTGGTAACACCGAAGCCACACCAATTTCCCTCATTTTAGCAGCTTTGGGATTAATCTTGACAGCGATCGTAATTCGCGGTACATATTTCGGCTTGCGATTGCGGGCAGTAGGGCAAAATCTCCGGGCGGCTTATGTATTAGGAATTCCCGCAGTGCAGCAATTATTAAGTGCTTTTGCAATCTGCGGCGCATTTGCCGGCTTAGCTGGGGGATTGCAAGTATTGGGCGTGTTTCACCGCCTGATTCCTAGTATATCCAGCAATCTCGGTTTTCTAGCTTTATTAGTGGTAATGTTACTAGGTAGTGGAATTCTGTGGATATTACCAGTATCGCTATTTTTCAGTGCCCTTAATATCGGGAGTTTGCAATTACCTCTGTCATTAAATTTAGAATCATCCTTAGCGGGAGTGATTCAAGGAAGTTTAGTATTATTTGCTATTCTCGGCAGAGGTTTTAATCAATCAAAAATTAAGTCTTAAAAACATAATATGGAAAATAATCAACTTTCCCAACTTCCTTCTTCCTTCTACTTATAATGGAAATAATCACAATTATCGCCACTGCGATCGCAACATCAACTCCTTTAATCTTCGCCTGTATTGGCGAAACCATCACCGAACGAGCAGGTATTATCAATCTCTCTGCCGAAGGTACAATGTTAATGGGAGCAATGACAGGATTTGCTATTGCCAAATACACCAATAATTTAATACTAGGTTTTTTAGGCGCGGCCGTAGTTGGCGCATTAATTGCCTTAATAGTAGCCTTTGGTAGCATCACCCTCAAACAATCTCAAGTAGCGATCGGCTTTGTACTAGCTTTATTATTCGCTGACTTATCATCATTTCTAGGTAACTCAGTTGTGCGAGTTCCTGGCCCAACAGTGCCGAGTTTTAAATTGCCATTATTGCAGGATATTCCGATATTAGGACAGCTTTTTTTCCAAAGCGACTTGCTAGTATATGCGAGTTATGCTTTAATTATATTTACCTGGTTTTATTTCTACCGTACTAAACAAGGATTGGTATTGAGGGCAATTGGAGAACAGCCAGCCGCCGCCTTTGCACGAGGAACAAATGTTGTGTGGCAGCGGTATCTCTACACCATGATTGGTGGTGCTTTAATGGGACTTGCGGGAGCTGCTTTTTCCCTCGATTTCAAAGCAGGCTGGAGTCAGCGACACACGGCAGGTTATGGTTGGATTGCATTAGCAATTGTCATATTTGGCGGTTGGAATCCTTTACGAGTTGCCTTGGGAGCTTACCTATTTGGAATTTTACAATCCTTGGGGAGCGTGGCTCAAAGTGCGATTCCAGATGTACCAACGCAAGTATTTGCGGTTGCTCCTTTTGCGCTAATGATTCTAGTATTGGTGTTAACTTCTAGTGCTGGGTTAGAGCGAATTTTAATGCCACTTTCTCCAGCATGGAGACGCGCGATCGCGCCAGTAATTAGTACTACGCCACCAGCAGCTTTAGGTAAAATATTTGAACAAGATTGATAGCATTTTACTTAACACCTTTAAATAACTGCTATAAAAGGTACGTAGTTGGGCTTTAGCCCTCAAGCGTGTATACCAAGAGGGCTAAAGCCCAACTACGTACCTGTATATACCAAGAGGGCTAAAACCCAACTACGTACCTAAAAATTAGCTTCTGTGTTGTAACAGGGGCTTTAGTCCTAAATTAGCAATTAGCACAAACAATATGCTCAACATTCCTCAACTTCTAGCGCAAGAACTTTCTATCAATCCCTCTCAAATCAACAGCGCTCTCGAACTTTTCGCAGAGGGAGCTACAATTCCCTTTATTGCTCGCTATCGTAAAGAGCGCACAGGTACACTTGATGAAGTTCAGTTGCGGGATATCTCCGAGCGATTTACCTACCTTACAGAACTTGAAGAGCGCAAAAAAGCAATTTTGGACGCGATCGCATCTCAAGGGAAACTCACCGAAGAACTGAAAGTTAAAATCGAATCTTGTTTGCAAAAAAACCTACTTGAAGACCTCTACCTTCCCTACAAAACCAAGCGACGGACGAGAGCAACTATTGCCAGAGAAAAAGGCTTAGAACCGCTAGCAGAATTTATCAAATCCCTCAATACTCCTCAAGCAAAACCGACATCTTTAGAAGACGAAGCCGCTAAATATATCTCCGAGGAAAAGAAAGTTACTACCGCCGAAGAAGCTCTCAAAGGTGCTGCTGATATTTTAGCAGAAGCAGTTTCGGAAAAAGCCGAATTGCGGGCATATTTGCGAGATTTCCTGATGAAAGCAGGAGACTTTGTTTCGCGGATAAAAGATGAGCATCCCGAAGGTAGCACTAAGTTTGAAATGTACCGCAACTATCAGGTGGCGGTTAAAAGTATTCAACCTCATAATATGCTGGCTTTATTTCGGGGTGAAACAGAAGGCATTTTAGACTTAGATTTAGCTTTCGATGAATCGGTTGTGCTGTCATACTTGGAATCTCAAGAGATTAAAACTAAAGTGCCAGCAGTGCGGGAATTTTATCGAGCAATGCTGAAGGATGCTTTTAATCGTTTGATGAAAACATCTTTAATTACAGAGGTACGTGCTGATAGAAAGGCTGCGGCTGATATCGAGTCAATTAAAACTTTTGAAACTAATCTTCGGGAGTTGTTGCTATCTGCGCCAGCGGGGATGAAGCCGACATTAGCTATCGATCCGGGATTTAGGACTGGGTGTAAAGTTTCTGTGCTGTCCGAGACTGGTAAATTTTTGGAATATCAGACGATTTTTCCTCATCAAGCGGCCGCACAGCGCCAACAATCTGCTAATACTATTAAGCGTCTGATTGAGAATTACAAAATTGAGCTGATCGCGATTGGTAACGGTACAGCTTCTCGCGAGACTGATGAGTTTATTTCGGAAGTTGTGGCAACTTTAGAAAGGAAGCCAATTAAAGTGATGGTGAATGAATCTGGCGCGTCGATTTATTCAGCGAGTGATGTAGCGATCGCAGAATTTCCCGACCTCGACATTACAGTGCGCGGCGCTATCAGTATCGGCCGCCGCTTGCAAGATCCTCTCGCGGAATTAGTTAAAATTGACCCCAAATCAATCGGTGTCGGACAATATCAACACGACGTTGACCAAAAACTGCTGAAAAAGAAACTTGATGATACAGTAGAAAGCTGCGTTAACTATGTCGGTGTAGACTTAAATACAGCCTCTAAAGAACTGCTGACATTTGTTTCTGGGATGACACCAACTGTTGCCAAAAATATAGTTAATTACCGCAACGAAAATGGCGCGTTTAAAAATCGCCGCCAACTCCTGAAAGTGCCGAAATTAGGGCCAAAAGCTTTTGAACAAGCAGCTGGTTTCTTACGAATTCGCAATGGCGAAAACCCCCTAGATAACACCGCCGTACACCCGGAAAGTTACGATGTAGTAAAAGCGATCGCATCCGATTTAAACGTACCCTTAAATCAAGTCACCCAAATACCCGAAAAACTCAAATCAATTAACCTGAAAAAATACGTCACCGATACCGTCGGTTTACCCACTCTCCGCGACATTATCAACGAACTAGAAAAACCGGGAAGAGACCCCCGTGCGGAATTTAAAT
>DATGYA010000523.1:0-2444 GCA_035298405.1 Kamptonema sp.
TGCAAACCTTTGGAAGAGGCTTTGAAGCGAAACATCTGCTCGATGTCATCAAGCAAATTAAAAAGGTCAAAAGTGTTTTCATTGATAGTTGCTTGACCAGCTTCAATTTTAGAAAGAGATAGAACATCATTAATCAGCTTGAGCAAATGCTCACCACTGCGATTAATTATCTGTAAACTCGATTGCTGTTCAGGTACAGTCCCAGGTGTACGTGAAAGGAGTTGGGCAAAGCCAATAATGGCATTAAGTGGTGTTCTCAGTTCATGGCTCATGGAAGCCAGAAAGGTACTTTTAGCACGGTTAGCACTTTCGGCAGCAACTTTAGCTGTTTCGAGTTCTTTTGTTTTCTGTGCAACTTGTCGCTTTAAGTCACCAGAATATTGTTCTAATTGCTGGCGTGATTCTTTTAACTGGTAGCTCATAGAATTGAAAGCTCGGGCGAGAGCTTCAAGTTCGGCAATACCGCTGTGTGGAACTTCATCCTCAAAGTCACCCTCAGCTATTGCCTCAGTCGCCCTAATGAATCCTTGCAGTCGCCGTTCTATTTTGAAGGAAGTAAACAGCAAAAGCGAGATGGAGATTAAGAGTACCAGTATGACCAGGTAGACAGTGTTACGGTTTAGCGCATTAACCTGAGCCATAAAGTCAGTTTCAGGGGCAACAGCCACAATCAGCAAGTTATGTCCGCTCTTGTGTTCAAATAATCGAACGTGCAGCAAGTATTTAGAACCGTTCTTTGTAAAGTCAAGATTTTGGGTATTAATAGTAGTCAAGTTGCCAAAGTCAGAGAGTAAATAGTCTGTTGAAAGTGTTACTAGGGCAGGTATATTAACTTGGGACAAGTCGGACTCAAAGCGATAAGGGGCGGATGTTGAATGTGCAGAACTAAAAGCTAAAAGTTTTCCATTTCGCTTGATTAAGAAACTGTGGCTGTTAGGGCTAATGCGGAAATCGGGTAAGTTAAATTCGGGGGTTTTTTCAGGAAAATTGACTTGAGGTTGAGGGTAAGATGTTCGGCTCGTGTTCAGCCGAGCCGTTGTTTTTGAAACTCCTTCCCCAATTCCTTCGTTTAAGTAATTCTCAAGGTGGAGAGAGATGTGGCTGGTTGCCTCAAATAATAGCTGTGCAACCAAGTCATTCATTGTCTGCCTCCCTGTTTGAAAGGAAAGCCACCCCGCCAGTCCCAGTAAAGCCGAAATCACGATAGCGAAAGGAACTGTAAGCACAAAGCGTAGGGGTAGAGTCGGCTTTTTCTGAAGAGACATGGGGAGGGGAATGGGGAGTGGGGATTGGGGATTGGGGAGAGAGGGAGAGAGGGAGAGGGGGGAATGGCAGGGCTATTTCATTCTCAGATTTTGCAATGGAAGACAGCCATTGCGAATCAAGGGTTTTAGCCTATACTTCCTAGTCTGAAGGCATCCATTCTTAAAAACTCCTGTGAAAGCTTACTGCCAGAGGATGAGGAAACACAGCTTCGGCTCCGCCAGCCGTAGGCATCGCAAATTGAACCTGAGAATGAAACAGCCCTGCCTCTTAACCACCAAGGTGGTTGCTGTGGTTCATAAAAATTGTAAGGTCGAATTCGTAATAAAGAACAACGCTTCTCCCCCACTCCCCTTCTCCCTCTCTCCCTCTCTCCCCCTTCTCCCTCTCTCCCCCACTCCCCACTCCCCTTTAAAAAGCTATTGGCGAATGCCGACTGGAACTCTTGGTTCTTCAAGGGCAATTTTGCCGAGTTCGACAATCACTGACAAATCCACTCCGGCTCGTGCAGCAGCATCCGCCACCGATAGATTCTGATTTCTTACTAGAGCTAAAAATTGTCGCACGCTGTAAACTACTGGGTCGTTAGCTGCCGTGTAGCCTTTTTGAATGGCAATCAACAACCCTTTTTCGACATCTGAGGCTGTGGGTGTGCGGCCTCTACTAACGTTCAAAGTTGGCGACATTCTAGGGGTAAGGGGAGTGATGCGAATTCCTAAGTGTTCTGGTTTTTTATTGGCAGGAACGATGTTGAAGTTGTAAAGTCGCTGTTTCCCTTTTGAATCTACAGTTTTGATTGAGATGTTGGTAATGGTAGCTGTGGTAGCTCCCGGAAAATTGAGTGCTTGAATGGGACGCAAGAAAACAGTTTTGGCTCGACTGCTTGCCATAGGCGCGTCGGTGCTGAAAACTACTTTTGAGGGGTCAGCAATTAAAACGTAGGCGATCGCTTCGTCAGTTGAGCTGAAGTCGATAGCAGTCGCACGACCGGGGTAGACTTCTACATCAACGGCACTATTGGTAGCAACGTCTCTACCCACAGTTTGATAGCCTGTTACTCTTGATTGAGAAAAAGCACAATCCGGGTAGCAAAAAGCAGCGATCGCTGCTGCAAGAATTGAAAAACTGAGAGTTTTGATTGATGGTTTGAGCATTGTAGTATTCATAATTGTTATTGATTG
>DATGYA010000524.1:0-6895 GCA_035298405.1 Kamptonema sp.
ACTATTTATCGCAAGCGATCCCTACAGAAAAAGATTTTATTATTGGCAATGATAGAAGTTACTCAGTTTGAACTAAATCCTAAGTCAGAATGGTTGGGTGATTATGCTAAGTTTGTGGCATAAAATGGGAATTATTAAGTAGTCGCAAATAAATAAACGCTTATATAACTTGTAGGGTGGGCGCTCGCCGAAACCATATTAGCTATGAGTTACAAGATTGAGGCGGCGAGCGCCCACCTTACGTTTATTTATGTCTACCTACTTAATTGCTGTAGGTGCGTCAGACAATCACACCATGATTATATTAATAAATTACTTGCTCTAACGCACCCTACAAGACTGTGAAGGCTACAATAATATTATGGATCTACCGAAACCAGACCTGGTATTAACACGG
This sequence comes from Kamptonema sp., assembly GCA_035298405.1. Lineage (GTDB taxonomy): Bacteria > Cyanobacteriota > Cyanobacteriia > Cyanobacteriales > Microcoleaceae > Kamptonema. Next base: position 398 of record DATGYA010000524.1, read on the forward strand.
CATCAATGATGTGGATTGTGCCGTTGTCAGCAAGAATATCTGCTTTAAGAACTTTAGCATGATTGACTTTAATACCGTTAGAAGTATCAATTCCAACTACTGAACCTTCCACTGTCTCAGCGGAACGGAGTTCAGCAAAATTATCAGACCTAACATCACCAAACATAATGTGATAAGCAAGAATTTGTTTGAGTTTGGGAATATCTTCCATCCAAGAAGCGATAGTATTAGCTGGAATCTGAGTAAAAGCCTCGTCAGTTGGTGCAAGTATAGTGTAGGGGCCTGGACTCCTTAAAAGCTCTAACAAACCAGCCGCTTCAACTACAGTCAGCAAAGTTTTAAAACATCCTGCGTTAGTAGCAGTTTCCACAAGATCGGCCATGAGGTTTTTCCTATTACAAATATCAAAAAAGGATTTCGGGAACAGAGAACTATCTTAGCAATTATCGATCGCCTTCGATCTTATAATTCGATCTTAAATGTAAAATTTTCCTCTCCTGCTGATTCCAGTTGAGATCCCGCAGTAGTGGATACTTTATTTAGCACTGACTTAGCTTTATTTATATGCTTAGCCCTCGCCATGAAAGCCTGAACCTGGGTACAAACTTGATTAAGTATCCTCAGCCCCCAGAAATTCTCACATATATCCATAGTGGCAAATTGGTGATGGTGGACAGTGGCCGCCGTCATGGTCTAATTTTGATGGAGGGCGATCGCGCTGAGTTTGCCGGGCTGGGCAGATGTTGAGGGTGCTTTTGATGTTGATTCCCAGTAGGCGATTGCTGTAGGTAATTTTTGTTTGGTAGAGCTAAAATCTCCTGAAGATGACAAAAAGCTTCTGGAATTCGGAGACAATGGGTGCGGTTAGTGGAACAATTAACGGCTACGAGCGTGCTTTGGTGCGATCGCAGATGCTTTTAACTCAGTTTGAACAGTATTTTGACTCGCCAACGGTAGCACAAGTGCCGAATTGGGCTTTGGCTCTTTTAGTAGGTGTATTTCCTTAAACAATTCCGAGAACACGGGTTCATAGTTTTGATTTCTAGGGGCGCTTCCCAAAGTAAACTTTGGAAGTTTTGAGTTAATAACTCAAAGATTGGTTATGCTAGGAAAGCATTTGGTGACATCTTTCCTAATTCTAGCCTAACTAATCGATCTGGCTAGGACAAAAAATTAATGATTTGACATTTTCTATAATCAGTGGCAGGAATTACGTAATTATGAGTTGTCTTAGAAAGCTATTTGGGCTGACGGGGTTTGTTTGGCTAATGTTGGGGGCAGCTAAAGCAGTTGCTACTGAACCCGAAATTTTGCGCTTAAATGTTCAAGAGTTAGAAGTTGCTACTAGCGATCGCACTACGCTACCTGTAATTTCCGCTTTAACTCTGAGTGAACCTGACTCGCAGTTAAGCCAACTACCTAATCCAATTCTACCGCGATCGCCGGAATTACCGCCTCCGATCCCACCAGAGCCTCAACCCATACCGCTACAACCTACGCCGCCAATTCCTCCCAACGAAAATCGACCTGAAATTCCCGGTACAATTCGGGTTGAGCGATTTGAATTTGAGGGAAATACGGCTTTTAGTTCTACGGAACTCTCAGAAATCACCCAAAAGTTCATCGGCCGAGAAATTACTTTTGCCGAATTACTAGAAGTAGAAACTGCCATCACCAAAAAATACGTAGATGCGGGATACATCAATTCCGGTGCAGTTATTCCCGCCGATCAAACTTTCCCTAGAGCAGGAGCAATTGTTAAAATTCAGATCGTAGAAGGTGGACTAGCTGAAATTCGGGTAACGGGAACTCGGCGACTAAATTCTAATTATGTGCGATCGCGCCTAGAAATCGCCACCCGTCGCCCCCTCAACCGCAACCGCTTACTAGAAGCTTTACAATTACTACAACTCGACCCTCAAATTGCTAATATATCAGCCGAACTGCAAGCCGGAACCCGTCCAGAACAAAGTCGTTTAGAAGTACGGGTCAAAGAAGCTGACACCTTCAGCGTTGAATTATTTGCTGATAACGATCGCTCTCCCAGTGTCGGTAGTTTCCGGCGGGGAGTTCGCATCAACCAAGCAAATTTAGTCGGTTTAGGAGACGGTTTAGATGTCAGTTATGCCAACACCGATGGTAGCAATGAATTAAATGCTAGCTATACTATTCCCATTAATCCTCGAAATGGGACAGTTAGATTCGCCGCCGGATTCAGTAAAACCAACGTCATCGAAGAACCTTTTGATAGCCTAGACATTGAAGGTAAATCTCGCACCTACGAACTCACCTATCGCCAGCCAGTTATCCAAAAACCCGACCGCGAATTAGCATTAGGATTAACTTTTTCGCGGCAAGAAAGCGATACTACACTGTTAGGTGAAAAATTCCAACTTTCACCAGGAGCAAACGATCGCGGTGAAACTAGAGTATCAGCTATTCGCTTCTTTCAAGAATACGTCCAACGCAGTCCTAATCAAGTTTTTGCCGCGCGATCGCAATTTTCCTTCGGTACCAGTCTCTTTGGTGCTACAGTCAATGACAACGAACCAGACAGTCGCTTCTTCGCTTGGCGAGGACAAGCTCAATACGTGCGGCGGTTAGCACCAGAAACCTTGCTAGTTCTAAGAACCGACGCTCAACTAGCCACAAGTTCCCTACTTTCCCTCGAACAAATCGGCATCGGCGGTTCGCAAACTGTACGAGGATATCGTCAGGATTTACTGCTAAGTGATAGCGGTCTTTTGGCTTCTGCGGAAGTGCGAATACCGGTTTGGCGACTACCAAAAGTCAAAGGCATTTTGCAAGTTGCACCATTTATTGACTTTGGCGTAGGATGGAATTATTCTGGAGAAAAAGTTAATCCTGACTCGAATGTGTTGTTGGGTGCGGGTTTAGGGTTAATTTGGCAGATGAGCGATCGCTTTAGTGCCCGTTTAGACTATAGCATCCCATTGATTGATGTAAATTCAGGCGATCGCACCTGGCAAGAAAAAGGCCTCTACTTCCGCATCAACTATTTTCCCTTCTAGCAGTTCCGCAGCGCTCAAGGCCAGCTTTGCCTATTTGTTTCCACGCCCCACCCAGCCCAATGAAATGCGATTCATTGGGGCTATAGGGCAGCAGGAAATACAATTTTCACCCCTAGACACGGCATTGCCGTGTCCCCACAAATCTCACCGCAAATTAACCAGATTTGAGATTACTTAATAAACAGCATTTCCTGATAAGTAGGCAGCGGCCACAAATGATCGGCAATTTCACCTTCCAAAGCATCCGCATACTTCCGAACCTCATCCATTAAAGGACGAATTGTTTGTGCAGCATACTGCATATGCTCCTCTATCGAAGCAAAATCATGATTGCTCAAAGAATCATTCAACTTGCTAGTACAATCCATCATTGATTTAACCAGCGTTGCTACTTTTTGGGCAGTTTCTTTTTCTAGTTCAATTCCGATCTCCTTCAAGCCAGCAATCGTGCCAGAAAGTTCAGACAAATACTTCACTGCTGCTGGATAGATCATCGTTTTTGCCATACTCACTACCAGTTTAGCTTCGACTTCAATAGCCAGCAAATACTGCTCTGCATAAACATCATAACGACTTTCCAATTCAACAGGAGTCAAAACACCTGTCTTTTTAAACAAATCCTCAATGTATCCTTCTTTCAAAACAGGCAAAGCATCAGCCGTAGTCCGCAAGTTAGATAAACCGCGTTCCTCAACTGCCATTTTGTGCCATTCCTCAGAATAGCCATTGCCACCAAATACCACCGCACCGTGCTCATCGATCGCTTCTTTCAGGACATTTTGAATAGCAGCATTAAGTTCAATTCCTTGAGCCAAATCGCTTTCTAACTTATTAGCAACCCAGTCTAAAGAATCTGCCAGAATTGTATTCATCGCCACCAGCGGCCCGGAAACAGACTGACCAGAACCTACAGCCCGGAATTCAAAACGGTTGCCAGTAAAAGCAAAGGGTGATGTCCGGTTTCTATCCCCCGCGTCTTTCTGGAAAACAGGTAATGTATCCACCCCTAAATTCATTAATCCCTTGCCTTTAGAATCCTTAGCTTCTCCCTGACTAATTTGCTCGAATACATCTTCTAATTGCGAACCCAAATAGACAGAAATAATTGCTGGTGGAGCTTCATTGGCACCCAATCTGTGGTCGTTACTAGCAGTAGCAACTACCGCGCGCAACAAGGGCCCGTATTTGTGAACTCCGCGAATTACAGCGCTACAGAAAACTAGGAATTGTACGTTCGAGTGTGGTGTCTCACCAGGGTCTAATAAGTTGCCTTGGGTAGCATTGCCAACAGACCAATTGACGTGCTTACCGGAACCGTTAATACCGGCAAAGGGCTTTTCGTGCAGCAAGCAGGCAAAACCATGCTTCTTCGCAGTATTACGAAGAATTGTCATAGTTAATTGTTGGTGGTCGCTGGCCACATTTGCAGCTTCAAAAAATGGTGCAATTTCAAACTGACCGGGAGCTACTTCATTGTGGCGGGTTTTGGCGGGAATACCCAGCCGATACATTCTTTCTTCTACTTCCTGCATAAAGACTTGAACGCGCTCTGGAATTGCTCCAAAGTAATGGTCATCAAATTGCTGACCTTTGGCAGGAGGTTTACCAAACAGGGTGCGACCTGCTAACATTAAATCAGGGCGATTGTTGGCAAAATTTGCATCTATCAAAAAGTATTCTTGCTCAGCACCGCAACTGGAATTTACCGGAGCAACTTCAGTATTTCCTAATAGTTTCAAAACTCTAGTTGCTGCTTTGTTCATTGCAGTAATAGAACGTAAAAGCGGCGTTTTCTTGTCTAAGGCTTCACCTGTCCAAGAGATAAAAACAGTGGGAATGCACAAAGTCATGCCGTTATCTGTTTCCATTACATAGGCTGGGCTGGTGACATCCCAGGCTGTATATCCGCGAGCGGCAGCAGTGGAGCGGATGCCACCGTTGGGGAATGACGAGCCATCGGGTTCGCCTTGTACCAGAACCTTGCCAGCAAATTCTGAAATCGCGGAGCCGTCGCCCTGCACTGAGATGAAACCGTCGTGTTTTTCAGCGGTGCCGTTGGTGAGTGGATAGAATACGTGGGCGTAGTACAGTGCCCCTTTAGAAATAGCCCAGTCTTTCATTGCCACTGCCACTACATCAGCTACAGAGGCATCAAGTTTTTGGCCAGTTTGAACTGTATTTTTTACTGATTTGAAAATACTTTTGGGCAGACTCTCTTGCATCTTGCTCAGAGTAAAAACATCTGTTGCCCACATATCTTCTAGCCGCTTGGGAGGCCGAGCTGGGATCATTTGGCGATTGACGATTTGAGAAATTGCTTGAACGCGCGTTTCGTTTCCACTCATGGTTATTTTTGTTGATTAGGGGACAATAGTGAAATCGTATTCTACCAAATGACACTATGTGGGGTTTTGGAGAATTATGGAAAATACAAAATCTATGATTTGGAAACTTTAAACAATCATTAATTAAATAAATGTATTTTAGGATACAAAATATTATTTTTTGCAGAATAGTGACAAGTAAGGTTGGTGAACAGGGTACAAAGGCAGAAATAGAAATGCAGGTAAAGGCAGTTATTCCTCAAGATTGGGTAATGAATGCTCAAGGACAAAATAATTTTTAGCTATAATTGAGCTGATGGTGCTTCTGCTTATAGTGCAAAACAGACCGATGTTGGCGTAGCCTGATAGCATTGGTGTCAACCAGCATAAACATTTAGTAATCAGGGGAGGTAGGCAGCCAGTTGGCACCGCCCCTACAGAAACCGACTTGTTTGTACTTCACTTACCTGAAAAGCCCTGTAAGTCCACAGCTAGGAGAACTATAAAATTAGAGTTTTATAAACTTATTAATCTTTCTCACTGTGGACTTAAGCTATTAGCTAGAGGTTGCAATATTGGCGGTTTGAGTCGCGCGATCGCCTTGTAGCAATTTCCAACTTATAATACAGCAATTCCCGCAGTAATGAGGTACACTTAATTAATCATCAACATTTAAGCAATTGGTTTGTTAATTTATACTACTGTACCTCATAGCAGCGGGAACCGCTGTATTTAAACTATGCCTCGTTTATCATCTGCCCTACTATTTACTTTCTGGCTATTATTTCCTACTCCCACCATCGCTCAAATAATTCCGGATCGTAGCTTAGGTGCAGAAAATTCGCGCACAGTTCCCGATACTATCAACAATTTACCATCAGATAGAATTGAAGGCGGAGCCACTCGCGGCGTAAATTTATTTCACAGTTTCCATGAATTTAATGTCGGTGAAGGACGAGGAGCATATTTTGCCAATCCTAACGGCATTCTTAATATTTTCACCCGCGTTACAGGGGGTAATCCTTCCAATATTTTAGGCGTGTTGGGAGTGCAAGGCAATGCTAACTTATTCTTACTTAATCCCAGAGGAATTGTCTTCGGCCCTAATGCTCGGCTAGACTTACGCGGCTCATTTATTGGCT
>DATGYA010000525.1:0-21260 GCA_035298405.1 Kamptonema sp.
ACGCTGCAAAAATCGAAAGTGTCGTCACCAGTCCAGCTAGAAGTACGAGAGGGAGTGAGAGCCCGTCTACGGAAACTGACCAAGAGAGGCCGAACTGAGGTATCCAGGGATAGGTCTCTACGAGTTGAAATGTATTAAGGCTGGGGTCGTAGTGCTTCCAGAAGACGTAGGACATGAGAACAAAGTCGGCGATCGCTACTCCCAAGGCATACCACCGCACTTGCTTACCATCTTTATCGGGAAGCAGAGGGATTAGAGCAGAAGCAATGAGGGGAAGTAGGATAATTGTTGTCAGCCAGGGAAATTGAGCCTCGATCATGGCAGTGAGAAAAAATACTTAGCTGTGGATGAGTCAATCATACTAAAAATTTGTAACAATGTCTTTACAAGTATTTATTTTTTTTTGCAAAAGCCGGGTGGGACTGGGGCGATCGCGCCCCAAGGTCTAGATACACTGGGATTGGCTGTGTAAGTAGGTAGACATAAATAAACGTAAGGTGGGCGCTCGCCGCAAAAATCTTGTCACGATTCGCTAATATGGTTTCGGCGAGCGCCCACCCTACAAGTTATATAAGCGTTTATTTATGTCCGACTACTTAATATTTGGTAATGGGTGAAATTCCACCTAAGCGCTTTCATCCGAAAATTCCGTACACGCCTAAAACGACCTCAAAAGGTACAAAAAATGATCCAAACAGCACTAACTCCCTTCAAAAGCAAGCTGAGCAAATCCTTAACGAAAAATCAGATCGCAGTTTTACAAATCAATTTGGGCAAACGCTGCAATCTAGCTTGTACTCACTGTCACGTAGAAGCTGGCCCCAAGCGAACTGAAGAACTTTCCCCAGAAATTTGCAGCCAACTGATAGAGTTAATTCGCCGATTTCCCCAAATTAAAACTGTTGACCTCACTGGCGGCGCACCAGAAATGCTTTATGGTTTTAAACCTTTAGCCCAAGCTGCCCGCGATGCAGGAAAACAAGTAATTGTGCGTTCTAATTTAACAATTTACTTTGAAAAAGGTTTTGAAGATATTCCGGAATATTGCGCCCAAAACCAACTCCGAATAGTAGCTTCGCTGCCTTGCTATCAAGCGGCAAATGTTGATACAATGCGTGGGAGCGGCGTTTTTGATGATTCAATTAAGGCGCTGCAAAAACTGAATCAGCTCGGCTACGGTAAAAACCCAGATTTAATTCTAGATTTGGTATACAATCCTCAAATACCAGCTACAGAAAACTTTTCTCTGACACCAGAACAAGGCAAGCTTCAGCGAGATTACAAAGCTTATTTAGAAGAACATTTTGACATTTGTTTTAACCAATTGTTTACAATTACTAACCTTCCCGTAGGTCGGACTAAGTTTCATCTAGAACATAAGAAGCTTCACAAACCTTATCTCTATTTTTTAGAAGAGAACTTTAACCCAACTACTGTTGAACATTTAATGTGCCGCGACGAGCTTTCAATTGATTACTTGGGAAATGTTTACGATTGCGATTTTAATCAAATGGAAAATCTGCCTGCGAAAACTGCTGCTGGTGAAACGATAACAGTAGCAAAATTGTTAGAAGCAGGAAGTTTAGATTTAATTCAAGAGGTACAGACTGCTGCTTATTGTTACGGTTGTACTGCGGGTTGTGGTTCTAGTTGCGGTGGTTCTCTAGTTTAAATAAACGACTTGCTCGCGGGGTGAGGCGGGTTTTTGCGTCTTTCTGTACCGTTTAAAGCTATTCGTTAACTCGCCCCTACAGGATGTGCAATAATGGTACAAGAGGTGCAATACAATCATCAATATAAAGAAGAGATAGAGCCATGTCAGAACAACCATTAAGCAATATCCAAGCTGCGGATATTAACCCTGATACGGGGTTTTCAGATCCGGCTAACATCAGCCTGGTATTTGGGCCTGTTCTTGGCCCGGCAGATGAGCCATTGTTTGACCCCAGCTTTTTTAACTTAACGCCTGATGCGGATACTGTAGAACTCGCTCCTGGCATTCTTCGCGGCTTTCCAGGGGGCTTGATTGCTTTAGCTGGCAATGATTTTGTTAAAGGTTCTGCCGAACCTGAATTAATTAATGGAAACGCTGGCCAAGATACCTTACTCGGTAGTGGCGGCGACGATACTTTACGGGGCGGTAGAGATTTCGATCAACTTTATGGCGGCGCAGGTAATGATATTCTCGGCGGCAATAAAGGAGATGATTATGCCTTTGGAAATGAAGGCAATGATTGGCTGCGTGGTGGTCAAGGTAATGACAATTTAGTAGGCGGGGCGGGTAACGATACGCTGATTGGTGATGGAGGTATTGATAAGCTTTGGGGAAGTGCGGGTGCAGATGTTTTTGTACTCAGACGAGATGCGGCAGCCCCTGCTCAAGAAGTCGGTTCGCCTCAACCCCGCAATAATTTTTCGTTCATTATTGACGAGGTTGTAGCTGACTTTATTTTAGATTATGATGCTGGTGCTGGAGATGCGATCGGCTTGACTGGGGGGTTGACGCAAAAGGATATTGTTGTCACTGAAAGGTTTTTAACAATTGGCGATCGCAGAGATTATGATAGTAGCGGCCCATTTCCTCTGGGAATACCGAGAACGGCAGATTTTCAAACAGAAAATATCAAGGCATCGGTAATTACAGAAGCCAGCACAGGAAATATTCTGGGTATTGTTAAAAATGTCTCACCCGCTCAACTTCAGTTTGTAACTATTTCCGATCGACAGTTAACTTTAGGGTAATTATAGCGGTTCTCAATTATATGAGGTACAAAAAATACCCCCCTAGCCCCCCCTTGCAAAGGGGAGGAAGCGGAAAAGCCCCCTTTCTAAGGGGGTTGGGGGTAGAGTTATTGTACCTCACCAGACAGAGAAACGCTATATCAACTACAGTTAACAGTTAACAGTTAACAGTTAACAGTTAACGATTTATTGCCAAAAATCTGTAACATCATATCCCAATTCTTCCAACATTACTCGTAGCAAAGGCAAGCTTAAACCGATGACATTAGTGTGACAGCCTTCGATTTTATCGATAAATAATCCCCCTTTACCATCAATGGCAAAACAGCCAGCACATTGTAGTGGTTCCCCTGTGGCGACATAAGCTGCTATTTGGCGATCGCTTGCCTCAGCAAAATAAACTTGCGTCATTTGGCAATGTACTATTATTCGATCTTGCGAACTATCAATTAAAGCATGACCTGTGTAGAGTTGTCCAACTTCACCACGCATTTTTTGCCACCGCGCGATCGCTTCGGCTGCATCTTTTGGCTTTCCATAAATCTCCCCCCCTACAACTAAAACTGAGTCACATCCCAAAACTAAAACCGATTTAATTTCTTCAAATTCCCCATTTTTCGAGTGTAGCGAATTGGGATTAGCAATCAGAGATTTTGCTACAGTTTCAGCCTTCCGCTGTGCTAAAACCTGCACTAATTCAGCCGCATTGCTTACCTGAATTTGAGACTCATCAAAGTCGCTGGGAAAGACAACAGAATTAATACCAGCACTTTCTAATAATTGGCGACGTGCGGGGGAAGCTGAGGCTAGTACAAAAGTGGGAATATTCATTGTCAGTTAGATTGCGTGGTGCGTCAGGGCGAAAGCTTCCGATAAACTATACTAAACTTTCTCTCTGACGCACCCTACTACGAACACTTAATAGACTGAGAAAGATTTAATGACTTTCTCAAATACTTCTTTAGCTTTTGGCCATCGTTCTTCGGTAGAAGAAATATTGATGGTGAAAAGTTTGCCACGACTAATGGCGACGCTAGCTAGGTTGTGCCGCAATTGGTTTGGGAGTTTCACGGCATACTCTAAAATGTAATAGTTTTTGGCGCGGGATTCGCGAGCTTCGGCATTCACTAATTCTGCAACGCGGCCGGAATCGGGAGGTGCGATCGCGCTTTTGCTCAATCGATATCCTACCTCGCTCGGAGTTCCCAAATCCGCAAGAGTTTTACCACTGGTTACTGGACTAATAACGACACTGACGTTCTCGGTTTGCTCAATTAAATCGCGAAACACCACATCGGGCCCATTAGCAACATTCAACGCCGTCCAGCCATTGGGATAGAGGAATTGGTAGCCGTCGGCTGTGTCAACGTAGCTTTTGAGTCCGTTGGCGGTTGAGACACAACTGGTTAAGGTAAAGCTAAGAACCACCAGAAGTATTGCCGCAATTTGTTTGAGCATTATTCTTTTTACCTGAGCGCGATGCAAGATGTAATAATTCTGATTTTCCCATAATGTGCTTTACTTAAGAAAGTAAACACAATCTCAAATTCAAGCGAGTGTGTAAAAGCTTTTTGGGTAAGCCGTTACCCGTTAGGTAATAGTTGAGCACAAGTCGAAACTTCGCCTAATCCTCAATAATCTCAGTGCCTTTAGGTATGAGAGTGTCAATAAACATTGACATAAAACAATTTAGCTATGGATTGCTTCCCTCGATCCATAGCCTCGTAGTTCTATCCCTAAATGTCACTACAGCTCTGTTAACTATCCAAGAAATCCATGTTTAGCTAGCACTTGTAAACCCAGTAGAGAGGCAAAACCAATCATGGCGAGGCGGCCGTTTAAACGTTCTGCATAGGTTGTGAACCCTACACGCGGCTCTTCCTGTATGTAATTGGGTTCAAGGGCAAGATTGTTGAGTTTGCCTTCTTCGTCAGCGATCGCGTCTTTGTTAGTCATCTCCATTTCCTCAATGGTTTTTGCAGTGATGTAAATAAATGTAACTTACCTATTAAGCAATGTAAAGTAAATTATAAAATTTTTTCAATGTCAGGATTCAGTAAGTTATCTGACTAGGGACAGTGGATACTTTCTCAGGAAAGATGGACTATAGAGGATGGAAAGTCCAAAGTCTATACAAAATCCAGTAGGGCTGGAAAAAAATGTTGCAAGGGAGGAACAATTTATGCGGGCCAGTGTGGAACTGCGATGGTTTTATAGTGGCACGCTGCCAAAAGCGATCGCCGAGTGGTTTTGGCAGGACAGTCTGGGCGGGTATTTATCGCCTCCAGAAGAGCGGGAAGACTTATATTTGTTGATACCTAGCTGCAATTATCTGGGACTGAAGTTGAGGCAGAAGGGGCTAGAGGTAAAATGGCGGCAGGCAGAATTAGGGCCAGTGGGGTTTGGCAACCGTTGGGAGGGGAAGGCAGAAAAATGGCTGAAGTGGGTTTGTGTAGAGACGGCTACGCCTGTACCGACGGATATTTTGGCTACTGGGGTATGGGTAGCAGTGAAGAAAAAGCGATCGCAGCGTCTCTACCAAGTTGCAGATGGAGGTTTGACTCCTGTACCTATAGAAGCACCTATCCCCCAAGGTTGCAGCATTGAAATTACCCAGCTAAGTATTAACGGTGAGGCGTGGTGGAGTCTGGGATTTGAAGCTTTTGGCCCTGACAGTGCTTTGAGGGAAAATTTAAAATTTGTAGCTGGTTGGGCAAGTAAGAGTTATCCGGGTCAAAAGTTGACAGCGGAGGATTCTTTGGGTTATCCGCAGTGGCTTAATCGAGGTTAGATTTTGGATTTTATCCTAATGCTGAATTAAGTGGCGATCGCGACGGGGCAGTGGCGATCGTTATTTATTGACTCAGCGGATTTTGATAGCAATAATAATTGCTCTAAATCTTTAGTCCCTGTCAATGTATGAGAGGAAATTACCTCTCATACATTTGCCAACAATCTCATAGAATTCGCCGACTTTAAGTTGACTTCAATCAAGCTGTTGCTAGCCAATCAAAGATTTTATCTAACTGTTCAAGTGTCACCAAACCATACTGCCAAAGAATCATCGGCAGAGAGTTCGGATCTTGCTCGCGATTCCTACTTGTCTTACCGCCAGCACGTTCGGCGACAGCAATAGAAGCAGGAGAAATAGCTAAATCTTCTTGTAAAAAGCTAATTAATCGAGAATAAGTAGCGGGTGCCATTGTGACTTTCACCTCCCCGTGTAAGACACCATTGTGTAATATGAACCTGATTTGTTTGAGCGGCAATCGACCAGTTTTTCTACTGTCTGTTAACCGTTAAAACATTTGCTGAGCTTTTCACTAAAACTTCAGCGCCAATGCGATCGCTATTGCCGCAAGAACCAAGATAAATTCTGTTTCTTAAAACTACTAAAACAGTTTCAGCGACTCACTTCATCTGTCCAAATTACAGAATCTGCCAACTTTCACTTAGTTTAGTAGAGCGACTGTTCTACTCAATCCCCAACCTGCTAACTCTCACACCTACGAAAAAACCAACTGTTGAGGCAAACAAGCTCACGGCTATTAAGGCCAGGATTGATAGACTAGCAAATTTTTATGCTTTTGCCTAGACTTAAGCATTAAAATTATAACAATTTTGATGAAGATTTGTAAAGGAAATTTAACAAAGGCAGAAAATCTTGCCCTGAACTCGATTGGGGACGTTGGATTGGGTAAGTCTCTCCGATCTCGTTTCCATTTAAGGAGTAGGGGTATTTGAGGGCAAAAACTCAACATTAATGCGATCGCCCACCTTAACGCCTAGCGATCGCGCGCGTCCCCCTCGCAGTTCAATCACCTGATCCACAGGGGTTTTGGGGTCATAAGTAGGGCAAGGATCGGCAGTACAAGGAGGCGAATTAGCCGCGATCGCCCTCACCACCCCATCCCGTAGGAAAATCATATCCAGAGATATTTTGCAATTCTTCATCCAAAAAGCAACAGATCGCGGTGGATTAAAGGAAAACAGCATCCCGCGATCGTCAGCCAAAGAAGTTCTGTACATTAACCCCATAGCTTGCTGTTCAGGCGTAGTAGTCACTTCCAGCTTAATAACAGTATTACTGATCTTCGCCTGAGCTGTAATTGGCAACAGTTGACCCAAATTTGTCTGCTGTGAATTTGGGGACTTAGGAGTTTCCGCCTGCGTAGTCAGAGTTTCCAGCGACAGACAACCGATTAATAATACGCTCAACCCAATACTAAATAAACTGACACGATAATTCATATAAATTTGTTAGTTGTTAGTTGTTAATTGTTCGTTGTTAGTTGTTGATTGTTAATTGTTTGTTAGTTGTTGGTTGTTAGTTGTTAGTTGTATAGCGATTATTTAGTCACATTAGGGATATTTTTAAAGACAAAAGATTGGCAATTCAAGAGATTCAACATACCTAATATACCTGACAAAGGCTATATTGTTCTCATAACCACTAACCACTAACCACTAACCACTAACCACTAACTAATAATATAATTACGCCTCTCGCAGAACGTAGCCAACACCCCGCACAGTTTGAATTAAACGCTTTTCGCCTTCATCTTCAATTTTGATACGCAAATAGCGGATATAAACCTCAATCACATTCGACTCACCCAGAAAATCGTAACCCCAAACATTTTCTAGAATTTGTTCGCGAGTAAGCACTTCACGAGGATGCTCCATCAAATATTTAAGCAACTCATATTCCTTCATCGTCAAATCAATGCCCCGACCATTGCGAAAAGCTCGCCTTGTAGACAAGTCTAACACTAACTCGCCAAATCTTAATTCTTCAGCTTCGCTATTATCAGGTTGCAAGTAAAGACGTACTAACTGCAAAAATTCTTCAGTACGGTAGGGCTTGAGGAAATAGTCATCAGCACCCGATTCTAAACAAGCCACACGATCCTCCACTGTATCGCGAGCCATCAACAAAAGCACCGGGACTCTATTACCAATGCTTCTGAGATGATGGCACAGTGCCAGTCCCGCTTCTCCGGGTAGCATCCGGTCAATTACAATTAAAGCTGGCTGGAGTTCAGCAGCCAAATGTTTGCCCGAAGCACTGTCGCTAGCTACCACAGGATCATAACCGGATGCTTTCAAATCTAAACTGACGTGCTGAGCTAAAGCTTCGTCGGTTTCAACGAGCAAGACACAGGGATTGCGGTCAAGGCTGGATGCTCTCATCTAAATTGGGGTGTAGACCATTCCTTTTGTAGCACAAATTATGCCACATATCAAGTCTAAGATACCTCTACTTCCACTAATTTAATTTTTTCAATACCATCAAGAGTTTTGATGGATTTTAATTCTCGCACTTTTGCCTGTTTCCCCAGGATTTCAGAGACTTCCATCGGCTTAATTACAAACAGGCATTTACCTTTTAAAAGCTGTGTTTGCGAAATAGAAGTAACTTGATACTTGCCAATAGAATATCCGGTTTTAACATCTGGCTCAATCGGAGCTTTTTGGTGTTCAGCGGGAGAATATTTAGTATAAAATAGAATATAAATATTTGGTCGCCAAAACTTGTCGCTGACCATGACACAATTGTAGCTACTATTTTCAGCATAAGTAATGGCTTCCTTCATACCATATTGCCAATTTTTAGAAGTATTAGCGATGGTGTATTGGGAATAGTTAAAGTAGAATTTTAAAAAGGCTGCCAAGCTAGCGGCTATCAGCGCGATCGCCATCAACTTAAAATATTTTTTTCGGTCAGAACTTACTAAACTGCTAATCTGAAAAAGACCATAACCTGAGAGAACGGAAAACAGAGGTGCACCTACAATCGCACGGATAGCATGAGCGGAATCTATCATCGCCGCTGGCATAGGATAAAGAAATAACCACAGTAAAAGAATACTCCGTTCTTTAGTTTTAGTTTTACACAAAAAGTATATTCCTGCTAAAACCGTTACCAATTCAAAAAGATAAAGTTCTCCAACTCCTACTCCCAAAACACTACGGCGGGGGTTAGGATCTCCATTAACAAAAAGAAACCCTGGATCGAAATAAGATAGATAATTACTAATAATCCGGAATAAATTTGTTTGAATACCTGTAGTTGTCGCTCTTGCCATGCCTTGTGGAGTTATCCAAAACATGAACATCGGAATAAAAATCATCATAAAGATTGAAGTTGCGATCGCAGTTTGCCACTTATTATTCCAGAAGTGCCGCCAGAAAATAATAGTTAAAATCAACATGAAAGGCGGCACAAAACCTCTAGCTGAAGAGTAAGTATAAAGACTTAAGCCGAAGGTTAAAGCACTTACGGGTAAATAGTTAGGTTTCTTAAAACTTTTGATGAATAGCAAGACTGCTAAGCTAAAGAGAAAAGGGACTAATATAGCTCTAAAAGATAATCTGCTAAAAAAGATATGCCAGGGACTTATAGCAAATAACAAAGCAGACAATAAAGCTACTTTTTTATTATTAAAGCATTCTTTAGTTAAGTAGTAAACAACGGGAACTGTGAGAGTGCCAATGATAGCTGAAGTTAGTCTAACAGAAAACTCATTTAGCCCCAAAAGTTTGACGACGGGAACACTGAGAAATATATACAGAGTTTCGCGATAATCACTTAAAGCTTTGGTAAAAAAAGGCAGGAAGACACCGTAGCGATCGCGCATCGTTTCTATAATAGAATAAATATCATACCCATTGGAAGCTTCATCTACAGAAAAGGAGATGGGGGCTGTTCCTAGAAACGGGATTCTCAGCAATGCTGCCAGCAAAATAATTAGCAATAAGCTTTTATTCAGACGCGACTCAATATCAGTTATTTTTATCATATTTTTGATTTACTTTTTCTTAAAAATCTTTATTTCCGGGTTGATTTTATCAAAATTTGAATAGATATACATTCTATCTAGTTCTCGATAACTTAACTCTTCCCGATCGAACAAATTCCACTGAGGATGAGATTGATATTTCAACACTAACTTGTAGCTGACTTCTTTATTCAAGTTGTCAAAAAACTGGTATTCGGGCGTATTTCTTTCAAACCTACGAATATCATAACTGCTACTAACAATAATGTATTCTGGTTTTGTCTGAGATAAAATTTCAAGAGAAGGGTCATCAACAGCCTGCGATCGAAAATTGTCTAATCTTGGTGAATACTTGTCTCCGCCTGTATTTAAAATCAAAGCATTTTTATCTATATTTTGATCCATCCATTTTTCAACGTAGTATCTGGAGTCTTGCAGCATTAAAATGTTAACTGAAAATCCATAGGCAAATGTATAAACAAACAAAGCGCTGACCAATACAACTTTAGCCTTAAATAACTTCTGAGCGGGGTTTAAAAAATCTCCTAAAAATTTACCTCCAGCCAAAGCTAAAATTATTACTAAAGGCATTAAATAGCGAACATTATTATACCATACTACGCATACATAAAATAAGTAGTAAGATAGTAGAGAGATTAATAAAGAGGCAAATAAATAATGCTTTTTGAGTTGGGACACCAGGCCAGCGAATCCCAATAAACAAATTAGATAACTCGGCCATCCCAGAGAAAATCTGAGATGAGTTAGAGTTTGGCGAAACATTTGCAATTGACCAAAAATTGTTTGGTCGTACCTGGGGCGAATACTGCCCCCGCCAGAGGTGATTAATTTGACGTGCTTGAAAAAACCTGCTGGGTTGAAAATGATATTTTGTAATAATAAAAATGCTCCAATCCCTACAACTATGGACAAAATAATTTTTTTGTCCGTCAAAGATTGTTTCAGAGTGATATCTGGGTTTTTGTGCTTGAGATAGCGGTGATGCTGAATAATAATAAATAGAGGAGGGAGTAGATAAAAGGCATAGGCTTGATCTTTAGTGCAAATAGCGACAGCAGCAGTTAGGGAAAACAAAAGATAATTTTTTAGGTTTTGATGCTTTAACAATCTGAGATAGAATAGAAAAGATAACATTACCCAAAAAAGATATGGTATTTCTAGGTTGATAGTTTTAGCATAGTAGATAAAGGGAGGGGTTAAAGCGGTAATCAATACAGCAAAAAAGGAGGATTTGCGATCGTAGACTTCGCGCCCACATAGATAGATAACAAATAGAAATCCAGCGCCCATAATGACGCTCAAGAATCTGCCAATATAAAAAAGGATGGTGTAAACTGGTAAACTGTAAACATCGACAATATTTAGCTTGTGCAGAAGTAAAAGCGGGGAGTAAAGTGCTGCTAAAATATAAAAGTGAACAGGAGGGTACTTATAATGCCAACCATTAGAGAAACCTTTTTCAATGCCTTCGAGAACTCGCAAGGGTATGAGTTCATCAGCAGCCCAGCCACTAAAACTGGGTAAACCCCACGAGATCCCGCAAGTATTGATGCCAAGGCTGAAAATTAATAGGAAAATTAGGGCGATCGCAATTTTATTGTCTGATTTGAACCCAAGCGTCAACTTAAACCTCCCCGTCTAGAAATTCAAGAATAAATTAGTAAAATTATCATATAACTGATTGAGTCAAAATTGATGACTTTCAACAGACGAACTTTCAAAGCTATTTTAGTGCTTTTAGGGCTGTGGCTGGTTGTCGAGGTAGTTTCCTATCTCGCTGCCGAAATCCTATGGTTTGAAGAAGTTGGCTATTTATGGGTGTTTTGGAGTAGGGTAGCTACTCAATGGCTACTAATGGTTTTGACTATAGCGACCACATCTGGCTTTTGGTTGGGGAATTTAGCTTTAGCAAATCGTCTAAAATACTCTTCAAACGAAAATAAAGACAAAGAAAAAATAGGTAAAAAATTAATAACTAATCTGACAAAAATTAACTTTAACAACAAGCCTAAAACTTCGCAATTTCCAATTCAATTACACTTGATGCTGCCGCTGGTTTTAGTGTTGACTTTTTTAATAAGTTTAATTGTAATTTATTACGGCAAAGTAGCTGTAAGTTATTGGCATCAAAACCCCAGCTTGCCTAATGTATTGCCACCTTTGCCTGTGCAATTTGGGCTGGACTCAATTAAGCCAATCATCAGGCAGCTATTGTTTAATTGGTGGCAGTTAGGCTTAGTCATAATATTTAGTAGTATTTTAGCGATCGCACCTCGAATTCTCCTCAATGCTTTAGCTATATTAATGAGTTTAGTATTTGGTTTTATTGCCTCCAACCACTGGGCAAAAATATTGCAATATTTCTACCCCACCACCTTTAATATTACCGAGCCACTATTTAACAGCGATCTTAAATTCTATATTTTTACATTGCCAATTTTGCAACTTATTGCAATTGGAGGGACTGGGCTATTTTTGTATGGATTAGTATCTTGCACTCTCGTATATTTACTCTCAGGAAATAGTCTGAGTCAGGGGATTTTTCCGGGGTTTTCCCAGCAGCAGCTACGCCACTTGTACGGACTCGGAGGAGCTATGATGCTGATGGCAGCATTCCGCTATTGGTTGGCACGTTATGAGCTGCTTTATTCCCAACAGGGCATTACCTATGGTGCGAGTTATACTGACGTAATAATAGAACTTCCAGTATATAATGTTTTGACTATTTTGGCAGTAATCATCAGCCTGTTTTTATGGTTTCAGGCAATGCGGTTTCAAATTAAAAATAGTTGGTTAAAAGCTATTATTTTAGGATTCATAATTGTTAACGTTACTGGCAATTTGCTATTACCAAAAATAGTACAGCGTCTCAGCGTCCAACCCAATGAACTAGCACGGGAGAGACCATATATTGAGCGAAGTATCGCTTTCACACAACAAGCATTTGATTTAAAAAGACTAGAAGTAAAAACCTTCGATCCTGAAGGGAAACTTACCTACGCTGACCTCCAGAAAAACCAGCTTACTATTAGCAATATCCGACTGTGGGACAAGTTACCGCTACTGCAAACAAATAGGCAATTGCAGCAAATTAGACCCTACTATAAATTTCCTGATGCTGATATCGATCGCTACACTATCAAGAAAAATGAACAAGAAAAAGAAGAAGCTGAAAGGCAACAGGTAATTATAGCAGCGCGGGAGTTAGATTATACAGCAGTACCACAACAAGCTCAGACTTGGTTGAACAAACATTTAGTTTATACTCACGGTTATGGATTTACTCTTTCTCCTGTAAATACAGTGGGTGCTGGCGGGTTGCCAAACTACTTTGTTAAAGATATTGGCGTTGATACCACAACTGGCAACAACAGCACTTTAGGAGTAACTAGCGAAGAAGTTCGGGCCAGCATTCCTATTGGTCAACCCCGAATTTATTATGGAGAAATTACGGATACCGACGTGATGACACCGACGAAAGTTAAAGAGTTTGACTATCCCAGTGGTGATGAGAATGTTTATAACACTTATGATGGAACTGGTGGTATTGCGATCGCACCTCTATGGCGGAGGTTGCTATTTGCCAACTACCTGAACAATTGGCAGATGCTATTAACCGGGAATTTTAATTCTGAAACCAAGTTATTATTCCGTCGCAACATTATCGATCGCGTGCGGGCGATCGCGCCTTTCCTCCGCTACGACAGCGACCCCTATTTAGTAGTAGCAAATGCCAATAATTACAATCCTAAAAAAGATGCCAATAAATTAGCACTTCCCAATTCACCTAACTATCTTTACTGGATAATCGATGCCTATACTGTAAGCGATCGCTACCCCTATTCAGACCCAGGACAGAATGAATTTAACTACATCCGTAACTCTGTCAAAGTAGTAATTGATGCTTACAATGGCTCTGTAGATTTTTATGTAGCCAACCAATCAGATCCAATTATTAATAGTTGGATTGCCATTTTTCCCGGACTCTTCAAACCCCTTGACCAAATGCCGGTGGCCCTCCGCAGCCACATCCGCTATCCAGTAGATTTGTTTAGCATTCAATCAGAACGATTACTCACTTATCACATGGAAGACCCGCAAGTATTTTATAATCGCGAAGATTTGTGGCGGGTTCCTAACGAAATTTACGGTGGCGAACAACAGCCTGTAAAACCTTACTATTTAATCATGAAACTGCCAACGGAAGCTTCAGAAGAATTTGTTTTGTTGCTGCCTTTTACACCAGCAAGTCGCAATAACTTAATTGCTTGGCTGGCTGGTCGTTCAGACGGCGACGACTACGGCAAACTATTACTTTACCAATTTCCTAAGCAGAGATTAGTCTACGGCCCCGAACAAATTGAAGCTTTGATTAACCAAGAACCAGTTATTTCCGAGCAGATTTCTCTGTGGACGCGCCAAGGTTCAAAAGCAGTTCAGGGGAATTTATTAGTAATTCCCATTGAAGAATCTTTACTCTATGTTGAGCCTATATATTTAGAAGCTAGTCAGAACAGTTTGCCAACTTTAGTGCGGGTGATTGTTGCCTATGAAAACCGCATTGTTATGGCCGAAACTCTAGATGAAGCACTGAAGGCTATTTTCCTCCGTAAAGCTAGCAGTAAACCTGCGATTGTTCGGCCAGTACAGGGAACAACTCCAGCCTTGCAGTAACAGCACTTCCTTGGGGCGTGATTTACAGTATAGCAACCGCCCTGACGGTTAGGACTATTTTGATTGCCGAAACCCTTGCTATTATTACCTCATCCTTCTTCCTTCTTCCTTCTTCCTTCTTCCTTCTTCCTTCTGCTATACCATTACTAGCTATGCTCGTCGTTCAGAAATATCAATGGTTGATTCACCGCTCTACACAAGCTAGCACAGGCGTTTGACGTGATGATTGAGGATTTAGTTGAGATTATTGAAGAATAGGCGATCGCGCTTTGGTTGAAGTGAGAGAATGCGATCGCCTTCCTAAGATAGAGCCTAGAGAACTTGTCTACGGAGCCAAATTCTCATTTTTCTACCAATAAGGTTCAGTGTTCCCATTATTAATGGGAGCGTTCTGCAATACAGGATTTGTAACGGTTTCGGTACTCTTAACCCCACACAGCTTGCTCAAATCAACGATCGCGCCATCCACTCCCTGATAAAAACACAACGGTCGATCGTTGGGTTGACCATTGGGTGAAGTATATGTAGCAGGCGTGGAAAAGCGGTTAGAAGACTGCCTCGACATTGGGGATACTGGAACTTTCGTCTCGGTGGTTGGCGGTGACGGTTCTGCATAGGCTGCCTCAACGGTTGCTATTCCAGACAGCACCAAAAATGCCACCGAGAGCAGGAAAAAATTGGAATGTTTCATATTACTTTTCAACAATCTTACTTCTAAGACTATTAACAAATGTCAGCACTTCAACTTTCTCAGTTTGACCAACCCTATTATCATCGAGAGCTTGGGATACACCATTAGAAAAAGCATTAAATTCATTATCTGTTAAACCTCCATCCATTCCACTATGGGAAAGGTTCATAGTCCGCCCTGTATAAACACAAGGCCCCCCTGCTGCTTGGCAAAACTGATCGACTAACAACTGACGTAGCCTTAGTTTTGAGTTGGTGCTCAAGCCAATAAAGTATTTACCAATTAGTGGGTCATTGAAGATGTAATTGGCTGCACGATCGATAACATTGGCGATCGCGTTATAACCTCCTAGCCTATTGTAGAGAGAAGTGCCTCCGGGAACTTGTGCAATATCCTGGTCTGTAGTTACTTTCTCTGCTGATACTTGTGCTGAGTTCGCTGGTGTCGAACGAGCGAAACTAGGGCTTAATCTGAAAGTAGTCACAAGTATGACTGTGACACAAGCCAAACTCAACAATATTGCTAAAGACTTACCTAATTTCATTGCAAAAATTCCTATTGCGATTGTAAATTGAATGGTCAGGAGTAAGTCTTTTACGGATACATAGGGTGAAGCAACCGTAAGCTGAGTTATAAGCCCAAAGAAACTTTGTCTCTCCTTCGTTGCGATAGTGGAGAGCGATCCCTCGTCACGTCTTTGGTAACTTTACCATGAAACCATCTTATGGCAGATATTAAATAATTCAGCAGACAATTGAATCGGGGAGTTTAGGTTTTTCACTCATGGCAGCTTAAAATCTCTTTTCGCTTCCCGGATAGTAGCTTCGATAGCATCCAAGTCAGCTTATGCTTGCTTAATCATTTGATCTAAGTAGCTGCACCCACCTAATTAAACAGAAAACGCTCAACTGTATACTGTCCTCGTGTAGCGCTGGTTTCCAGACAAGAAAGCGATCGCCAGCGCCAAATCTTACTCGTCAGTAAATAGTTAACAAGCTAACTCATCCTACTAGCCTGAGTCTATCTTACGTTTTTTAGGTGGAGCTACTTATCTAAACGGATTGTGTAGAAACGAGCGCTGATTCTTGATACATTGGAACTGTAAATGTTACTGTCGAGCCTAATCCTTCCCCCATGCTGTAAAAATTCACTGTTCCTCCCATTGCTTCTACTAATTTTTGGGAAATTGCCAATCCCAAACCTGTGCCGCCATATTGTCTAGTGCGATCGCCATCCACTTGGAAAAAAGACTGAAATAGTTTATCTTGTTTGTCCAAAGAAACGCCAATTCCTGTGTCAATAACTCGAATTTTTACCAGTCCGGGGAGTTCGCAATTGCGAAGCATAAGTTTTTTCTTGATCACTTCCATGTTGATGTTAATTCCCCCGGCATGGGTAAATTTAATCGCATTTCCCACTAGATTTAACATCACTTGCAGCAAGCGCTGATAGTTCCCATATACAATGATTTCACCTTCCGTTATAGGTTTTTGAATTTTAAAATTTAACTGTTTTTGCTGGATCTGAGCCTGGGTGAAATTTTCGACTTCCTGCAACAATTCGTTCAATTTTACAGGTGCAAGTTCTAACTGCATTTTGCCTGCTTCTATCTTGGCAATATCCAAAACATCGTTGATGAGATTGAGCAGGTGCAGTGCGGAACGGTAAGCTTCTTGAATAAATTGCTGCTCTTCCTCTGGATCGTCTGCCATGCCATCCATTACTAACTTAAGAAAGCCAATCATACCGTTGAGAGGAGTACGCAGTTCGTGGGAGGTGTTGGCTAGAAACTGACTTTTGAGCTGGGATAAGGCAACTGCTTCAGCGCGAGCTTGTTCTAATTCTTGATAGAGAGTGGCATGGGCGATCGCAGTCCCAACTTGGACAGCTAACTCCCGTATAAATTCTACTTCAACTGGACTCCATCGACGAGCCATCTCGCACTGGTGTAAGCTGATTAAAGCATTGGGTTGGTCTTGATAAGATGTAGCTGTTACCAGCACCGACTGACGCTCAAACGGGTCTGTAGTAGGAGGTATGCGCTCTACTACGATTGGTTCTAGGCTTGCCAAAGCCTGATTCCACCCTGGTTGCTCTTCCGCTTCTAATTCTAAATCTAGCATTGAATGGTAAGGCGGTTCGAGATATTCAGCTACTACCTTAAATGTGGGATTAAGAGTTGATGAATAGATACTTTCTCCATCTACTTTGTAAGAACAAATAATGCAGCGGTTGACTCCCAATATCTCTCCCAAACTATTAACCGTTTGCTGCCAAATAGTTTTTAAATCCAGAGTGCGGCGGATATTCTGAGAAATTTGAGAGAGGATTTTATGATATAATTCTGAACTGGGGGGCAGCGTCCGGCGGATACTCCCAGCAATTGAAATCAGCATTTTTTGGTGCAGATCCAAGTTTGAGGTTAAAGCTGGATAAGCGATTAATTCTTGGGAGTTAACTGCTTGAGCGTTCAGTTTATGAGGTAGAAGTCGGCCCATAACTAGAACTTTGGTGGCTTCGCCATTGGACAGCAAAACTGGACTGATTACTAGATCGAAGGGAAAATACTGGTCTGCGTAGGAAAAGGGATAGCTGAAGCGTTCGGGCATGAGGCCCTTGATGACGCGGCTAACTCGGTCAAGATAAGGCGCGATCGCGACTGGGCCAAAGGTTTCACTCATCTGCAAACCTACGACTTTTTCAGGGGTCAAGTTGTAGCGATCGCCTTGTTGCCAGTAAAAAGATAGATATTTCCCCGATGCGTCTTGGGTAAATATTAACTCTGCCCCTAACTCTTGGCAAAAGTCCGTAGAGGCAACACTAGAAATCTTAGAATTAGCATTAGAGTTCATCAGATTAGCACTGGAAACTGCACTGGTAGAAAGAAGAGGGAATTGGAGGAAGTAATAACTATAACTCCCCCTATCTTTTATTCCCCTACCCTAGCAACTGTGGAGAGATTTTTGTCCAGAAATCCCATAGTTTTGCATCAATCATTCCATTCGCCGCGTGGGGGAATCGGGGGGTTACGGCGCAGGGTTAAGGCTAACTCATCTTCGCGGCGATCGCCTCTAAGCCACTGGCGAATCGCTGTCTCTATCACCTTGCTGGGGTCATTCGTGAGGTGCTTAATTTGATCTAATAGTTCAGAATCTAAGTGGACAGACACTTCCACCTTCTCGGCTGAACTGTGGGAAGGGATGGCTGGCTCGTTCATAATTGTGAAATCCTCAAGCAGGAAGGAATAGTTTTGTTTAAATTTCTAATAGAAATTTACGGGTTTTACTTTTGAAGGAATGTATAATTTCCACCTAAATAGGGATTTATGACTATTGAAAACTAATGTTTTTGATTTCACATCTCCTCCCCATTCTCATAATACCATCAAATTATGTGCATCTTGTCAAGCGCTGCCTACACTAAGGCGCGATCGCTCTAGCTCAAAACCGGATATTCCCAGATCCGCTTTCCCAACCTCCCAAACGCTTTCTGTAGAATAGAAAGGAGGGATTTTTTGCAAGTATTCTGCCTCTGCCTGTGTAATGATACAACAAAAAGCATCCATTGCCTGCTCCTATAGCAACCGCCAAGAGGGTTATGGACTCTTAATTGCTGAAACCCTTACTTTTATTGCCTTCTTCCTTCTTCCTTCTTCCTTCTTCCTTCTCCTATATGACTAGCGTTCCTGTTTCTCGCATTCGTAACTTTTCGATCATCGCTCACATTGACCACGGGAAGTCTACTTTGGCCGATCGCCTGTTGCAGGCGACTGGGACTGTGGGCGATCGCGAGATGAAAGAGCAATTTTTAGACTCGATGGATCTCGAACGGGAGCGCGGCATTACGATTAAGCTGCAAGCGGCTCGGATGAATTACACTGCCAAGGATGGTCAGCAGTACGTACTCAATTTAATTGATACTCCCGGTCACGTAGATTTTTCCTATGAGGTGTCGCGAAGTCTCGCTGCCTGCGAAGGTGCGCTGTTGGTGGTAGATGCTTCTCAAGGTGTGGAAGCACAAACTCTGGCAAATGTCTACCTCGCCCTGGAAAATAATTTAGAGATTATCCCGGTTTTGAATAAAATAGACCTGCCGGGGGCGGAACCAGATCGGGTGAAAAGTGAAATTGAAGAAATTATCGGCTTAGATTGTTCTGGGGCAATTCCAGCTTCGGCTAAAGAGGGGATTGGTATTGACGAGATTTTGGAGTCAATTGTCCGTCTAGTACCGTCGCCGCAGGATACTGTATCAAAACCTTTACGGGCGCTGATTTTTGACAGTTACTACGACAGCTATCGCGGTGTAATTGTATATTTTCGGGTGATGGATGGGACGGTGAAAAAAGGCGATCGCATTCACCTGATGGCTTCTGAAAAAGAATATGAAATCGACGAATTAGGCATCCTTTCCCCTACCCAAGTTCAGGTAGACGAACTCCACGCTGGGGAAGTGGGCTACATCGCCGCCGCCATTAGAGCCGTAGCTGATGCCCGCGTGGGCGATACAATTACTCTGGCAAAAAATAAAGCCTCGGAACCTTGGCCTGGTTACACTGAAGCAAAGCCGATGGTATTTTGCGGCTTATTTCCCATCGACGCGGATCAATTTCCCGACTTGCGAGAAGCTTTGGAAAAGTTGAAGCTAAACGATGCAGCTTTGGCTTACGAACCGGAAACTTCGAGCGCGATGGGGTTTGGCTTCCGGTGCGGCTTTTTGGGCTTGCTGCACATGGAAATCGTACAGGAGCGCCTGGAGCGGGAATATAATCTAAATTTGATCGTCACAGCTCCTTCTGTGGTCTACCGGGTGACAACGATTAAAGGGGAAGTGGAGATGATTGACAACCCCAGTCACTTGCCAGACCCTCAGTTACGCCAGAAAATTGAGGAACCTTACGTTCAGGTAGAAATGATCGCGCCAGAGAGTTACGTGGGGGCGCTGATGGAATTAAGTCAGAACCGCCGAGGTGTATTTAAGGACATGAAATATCTGGCTAAGGGGAGGACAACTTTGACTTACGAGTTGCCTTTGGCAGAGGTAGTGACAGACTTTTTCGATCAGATGAAGTCGCGATCGCGCGGTTATGCCAGCATGGAATATCACATCATCGGCTACCGCGAAAATCCTCTAGTAAAGCTAGACATCCTAATTAACGCCGAGCCCGTTGATGCCTTAGCAATGATCGTCCACCGCGACAAAGCTTACAATGTCGGGCGCGGCATGACAGAAAAACTCAAAGAATTGATTCCCCGCCACCAGTTTAAGGTTCCGATTCAAGCTGCGATCGGTAGTAAAGTCATCGCCAGCGAACACATTCCCGCCTTGCGTAAAGATGTCCTAGCCAAATGTTACGGCGGCGATATTTCCCGCAAGAAAAAACTGTTACAGAAGCAGGCAAAAGGTAAAAAGCGCATGAAGTCTGTAGGAACAGTGGATGTACCCCAAGAGGCTTTCATGGCAGTATTACGCCTCGATCAGCCATAGTCTTGATTTGGTTACAATAATGAAGATTTGATAAAGTCTGCGTTATGAATATTGTTTCAGGCGCAGTTTTTGTTATTTTGGAGCAAGGATAGAACTTATAATTGATTAAAGAAATTAGATTTCTCTGTAAGTTCTATCTAATTTAGAACGAAACATTCGTACAATAGATTTGTCTTAACAACTCGGTAGCGCAAATAATGAGAATATTAGTCACAGGCGGCGCGGGTTTTATTGGTTCCCATCTCATAGATCGCTTAATGGCCCAGGGAAATGAAGTAATTTGCCTGGATAATTTTTACACCGGGACTAAGCGCAATATCCTGAAATGGATAGACAATCCTTATTTTGAACTGATCCGGCACGATATTACAGAGCCAATTCGCCTAGAAGCCGATCAAATTTATCATTTAGCTTGTCCAGCCTCACCAGTTCACTATCAGTATAACCCCGTCAAAACCATTAAAACTAATGTGATGGGGACAATGAATATGCTAGGCTTGGCAAAGCGGGTGAAAGCACGAATTTTGTTAGCGTCTACCTCTGAAGTTTACGGCGATCCCAGCGTGCATCCCCAGACCGAGGATTATTGGGGAAATGTCAATTGTATTGGGATTCGTTCGTGTTATGACGAAGGCAAGCGAGTAGCTGAAACTTTGGCCTTTGATTATCACCGCCAAAATGGTGTAGACATTCGGGTGGTAAGAATTTTTAATACTTATGGCACTAGGATGTTAGAAAATGATGGTCGAGTGGTAAGTAATTTTATCGTCCAAGCTTTGCGAGGGATACCGCTAACTGTTTACGGAGACGGTTCTCAAACGCGGAGTTTTTGTTATGTTTCTGACTTAGTGGAAGGGATAATGGGC
>DATGYA010000526.1:0-4185 GCA_035298405.1 Kamptonema sp.
GCCAAAACACCATCGCCACGTTCAATTAGATTCATTTGTGGTGATGCCCAATCACCTGCATGGAATTATAATATTGACAGATGAAACAGGAGAAAAACATCACGAATTGTCGGAGATTATTCGCGGTTTCAAAACTTTTTCCTCGCGCCGGATCAACCAAATGCGGCGGTTGCGGGGTGTGTCTGTTTGGCAGCGTGACTATTACGATCGCATTTTACGGTGCGAGGAATCTTTGCCAAATATCAGACAATATATTGAGAATAATCCGCAAAAATGGGTAGAAGATGAGGAAAACCAACAAAATTATCTCTCTAATCGATCGCCTGATAATAAATATAATTGTTAGGATATGCGGATGTAGCGGTCGGGGACGCAGATAATTTGCGCTATCAACGAAAATATTTGTACAAAACCTGCCCTGTCCCCACCTAATAACTACGATCTGATGATAAATTAAAGGAGAGGTTGAACAGAAAATTAATGTTAAAATTTCATAAATTGCAACGCGGATTAGCGCTGATTCTTGCTTTTCTCACAGTGGCAATGATTGCTATCGCATCCCCGCCCCTCTGGGCGCAAACTCCGCCCAAACTGCCAAGAACTGAATTACGGGGCGTGTGGCTGACTAATATTGACAGCGACGTTTTATTTTCCAAAAAAAATGTTGATGCAGCCATTGACAGACTGGCAAAACTGAATTTTAACACAGTTTATCCCACAGTTTGGCAAGGTGGGTATACCCTTTTTCCAAGTGCGATCGCCAAAGGAGTCACAGGTATATCAATAGATCCCACACCCGGATTAAAAAATCGAGATGTCCTCAAAGAAATTGTCGAACAAGCACATAAAAAAGGCTTAGCAGTCATACCTTGGTTTGAGTTTGGTTTCATGGCACCTGCTGATTCTGAATTAGCAAAACTACATCCCGACTGGCTGGCTAAACGCCGCGACGGTACAACTATCTGGAAAGAAGGCAAAGACGATCGCGTGTGGCTAAGTCCTTTTCACCCGCAAGTTCAGAAATTTATCACAGATTTAGTCACAGAAATAGTGGTTAAATACAATATAGATGGCATCCAATTTGACGACCATTTCGGATTACCAGTTGACTTCGGCTACGAACCCTTAACAGTTGCAATGTACAAGAAAGAAGTCAGCGGTCAATCTCCGCCTGACGACTACAGAGAAACATTCTGGTTGCGCTGGAGGGCCGACAAAATAAATGGGTTTATGGGCAGACTATTTCAGGCAATAAAATCTCGCCGACCTAAATCTATTGTTTCTTTATCTCCTAACCCCTTGCACTTCGCATTACCAGCTCATTTACAAGACTGGTTTACCTGGGAAAGACGCGGTTATATTGAAGAAATAATCGTGCAAGTTTACCGGAACGATCTTAACCGTTTTATTGCTGAATTGGAGCGGGAAGAAGTTAAGCTGGCTAAAGGTCACATACCTGTCGGCATTGGCATTTTGACGGGGTTAAAAAATAATCCTGTGCCTCTCAAACAAATCCAAAGTCAAGTTCAAGAAGTGCGGAAGCGAGGCTTAGCTGGCGTGTCTTTCTTCTTTTACGAAAGTTTGTCGAGTTGGGCGACTGAAACGCCGAGTGTGCGCGAATCAGCCTTACAACAAATGTTTCCTACAAAAATGCAGCGACCATCGGTTTGAAATCTGGTATTATAGTTGCTAGTTAGTAACTAAGTTAGGAAATAAGTTAGCAACTAAAATGAATGTAATTCCAGCTATCGATTTATTAGAAGGTCGCTGCGTCCGACTGTATCAGGGAGACTACGCGCGATCGCAAACTTTTAGCGAAAACCCCGTTGAAGTCGCCAGACAGTGGGTAGAAGAAGGCGCTACTTTACTGCACTTAGTAGACTTAGATGGCGCGAAAGCAGGCAAACCTACGAACTTGAACGCAATTGAAGCTATTGTGAGAGCAGTAGATGTGCCGTGTCAAGTTGGCGGTGGCTTGCGCGATCGCGCCTCAGTCGCCAGAATCCTCAATTTAGGCGTTCAACGCGCGATCGTTGGTACAGCAGCCGTCGAACAACCGCAATTAGTCGCCGACTTGTGTGGTGAATTCCCCCGTCAAATTCTTGTCGGAATTGATGCTAGAAACGGCAAAGTCGCCACTAGAGGCTGGCTACAAACCTCCGAAGTGTTAGCAACCGAACTCGCACAGGCAATGGCCGATCTCGGTGTTGCCGAAATAGTTTACACCGACATTCACCGCGATGGAACTCTCTCTGGGCCGAACTTAGATGCTTTGCGAGAACTTGCGATCGCGATCTCCATTCCTGTAATTGCTTCCGGCGGTGTCAGTTCCATTACCGACTTATTAAACCTGCTAGCATTAGAATCAATTGGTATTAAAAGTGCGATTGTCGGTCGAGCTATTTATACAGGAGATATCTCACTTAAAGAGGCTATTCAAGCAGTTGGTCAAGGGCGATGGCAAGATGTACCCCCAGATTTGGGATATTCAAGTTTTGCTTAAAATTGTAATAGGTGATGGTGTGCGATCGCGTTTTTCAAGTATTAGCCTGTGAATAGCGATCGCTTTCTCCCGAAAAAAGTCCTCCTCATTTCCTCCTTTGGCTAGAGGACAAACCTTCAGTGTCGCCTGCAAAATCGGTAATATTCCTAAATCTTAGGTAAAGGTGTTGGGTATTAGGTACTCTTACCAAAACTTAAGACTCAACACCTAAAACCGAGTACCCTATGAAGCGGCGCACTCTTAAAGAAAATAGTCTTTCTATTGCTATGTTAGGGCTGTTCTCTATAATTAAATCATCAAGTACCTTTATAGGTGCTTTATAGCCTTTATTAAAAAGGTGAGGTACGAATTTTGACCTGTAAAGCTTGACAATACAGGGTTTCTGTATAAGTAGTCGGACATAAATAAACGCTGATATAACTTGTAGGGTGGGCGCTCGCCGAAACCATATTAGCTATAAGTTACAAGATTTTTGCGGCGAGCGCCCACCTTACGTTTATTTATGTCCAGCTACTTACCTCATTAATCTGAGAACCGCTATAGTAGTTTTATCTGTATTTCTAAGCCAGAAAGGTTCGCCGGAATCAAAACCAGTTGACTCCACAAATGATGAAGCCGGAAAATAATTTAAGGTCAAAAATTACCAAATAATTTGCATTTTAGTTTGAAAAATATATGCCGCAATACTTCGGAAAACTACAAACATTAGCTCAGCCTTGGTCAACTATTGAGGCAGTACAATCTATAAATAAAACCGATCGCACTATCGATTTCAATTGTGGCGAAGCTAGTCTCAGTCTCAGCGTACTTGCACCCAATTTAATCAGGGTGCGAATATCGCCGACTGGTGAATTCAGGGCGCAATCGCACTCTGTAATGCTGGATGATGAAAACTGGTCAATTGTACCCTTCGATGTCCGAGAAACCGCTGAAAATGTGGTCATTGAAACAGCACAGATATCAGTTTCTGTAAAACGCGATCGCGCCACAATTGAATGCTTTGACAAATCAGGAATACCCTTTGCTAGCGACACAGCTAGCGCTACAGCTTGGCGAACAGGCGCGATCGCCAACTGGAAACGCATAGAAGCCGATGAGCATTTCTACGGTTTCGGCCAACGCACTGGTTTACTTGATAAACTAAGTGAGGTAAAAACAAACTGGACAACAGACGCACTCGACTACAGTTCTCTCACCGATGCAATGTACCAAGCGATCCCATTTTTCATCGCTTTGCGTCCCGATCGCGCTTACGGCATTTTCTTTAATACCACATTTTGGAGTCAGTTTGACATCGGGGCCGAACAACCCGGAGTCTTGCGAATGGAAACCAAAGGCCCAGAACTCGATTATTACATTATTTATGGCCCCGAACCCGCACAAATCCTCACAACCTATACAAAACTAACCGGGAGGATGCCGCTACCGCCAAAATGGGCACTCGGATATCATCAATGCCGATGGAGTTACGAGTCAGAGGAAGTAGTGCGCGAATTGGCATCAGAATTTCGCGATCGCGCCCTTCCCTGCGACGTTATCCACCTCGACATCGACTATATGCGCGGCTATCGCGTCTTTACCTGGAGCCCGAAACGCTTCCCCGATCCCGCTAAATTGATCGCAGACTTACAAGCCAATGGCTTTAAAGTTGTCACCATTATCGATCCCGGTGTCAAGTACGA
>DATGYA010000527.1:0-2091 GCA_035298405.1 Kamptonema sp.
CGTGCGTTTTTGTGCTTCTAACTCCTCGATTTGTTGAGATATTTCTCGGATTCGCTGTTCTACTGGTTCAGTTGCAAAGATTTTTTCGGTGCGAACTCCTAATAGTCTTACTGCTATTGTACCGACACCTGCTGCTCTTACCGATTCGGTTTGAATTGTTGCTGGTAGAGAGGCGATCGCTAATTCTCGTTCATTCCCATTTAGCGCCACTACACCTCGTCGCGTCACCCGTGCTTGATTCGTGTAGACTGTCACTTCTGAGATTGGCGCGTCTACTGTTTTAATACGATCCCGATCGGTCAACTCTAAATTAGTCACTGCTACTAATACCTTTACGAAATTCTTTTATTGCTTCCAGCGGCGATGCAAATAAAATGCAGCGCTTTAACAAAGATAAGTCTAAATCTGGCAATAGTTCACTGCTAAATATTTGTTCGTAACCATTTTCTCGCAAGTGATAAAGTTCCAGGGTTCCGTCTTCCCAAAACCAGACTTCAGCTACACCCATTAGTCTATATTTTTGTAGTTTAATTGGACTGCCGCTAGTAACAACTATCTCAATGCACAAGTCAGGAACATCTTTATCTGTCCCAAAGCAATAAGATAAATCTGCCTGATAATCAACAATACCTTCAACTATCTGGTTATAACTGCCACTGGGGAAAAATTCTATATTTTTTTCTTCAAAATATGCCCCCAATAGCAAGCTCATCAAACATCGCATTGCATCATGCAACTTACTGATTGTCACAATCTCTAGCACTCCTTCACAATAAAATAACCGTACCCCTGCCACATCCTCAAAGCTGGCTTGAATTGCTTTAAACTGATGCCACTGCAAACCGCGTAAAGTGAAATGCTGTTCGACTGCGGGGGATGGCGCTACTGGATTTTCTAAGGATGTAACCATGACGCTCCGTTTGATTTGAAGTTACTGGCGATAACTTAATTATAATTAAATTAGTGGTGGAATTCCTGCCCGATCCAAAATTTGAGCAATCAGGTCTTCCCGCTTCACGGCCATAACATGAACTCCTTGACAAATTTGCCGCGCTAATTGAATTTGTTCGGCCGCAATTTTTATACCTTCTTCTAAAGGCTCATCAGCACTTGCTAAACGGTCGATAATGTGCTGCGGAATATTAACTCCCGGCACATACTTATTAATAAATTCGGCATTTTTAGCAGATTTTAGCAGAAAAATTCCTGCTAAAATTGGCTTATTACAGCCAATGGCTATTTGATTCATAAACTTATCTAAGCGTTCAAAGTCTGTAATCAACTGACTTTGAAAAAATTCCGCTCCTGATGCAATTTTTTTCTCGAAACGACTTTGTAATCCCGACCAACTAGAGGATTGAGGGTCAACAGCAGCACCGACAAATAAATCGGTAATTCCATCAGTTAGAGGTTTGTCATTCCAATCATTGCCACCATTCAATTTTTGAATTAATTGCAACAGTCGGACTGCTTCTAAATCAAATACACTTTTAGCTTGAGGGTGATCGCCTGATTTGACTGGATCGCCAGTGAGTGCCAAGATATTTCTAATACCTAAAGCGTGAGCACCCATGAGGTCAGCTTGGAGGCCAATTTGGTTGCGATCGCGACAAGCTACTTGACAAATTGGTTCTATTTCATGTTGTAATAGAATTACCGAAGCTGCCAAGGGACACATCCGCAACACTGCCCTACTTCCATCGGTAATATTTACTGCATGAACTCTACCTTTGAGGGTTTGAGCCATTTTAATCATGTGAGTGGGATCGCCCCCTTTAGGCGGTGTTACCTCGGCGGTAATTAGGAATTCTCCAGGGGTTTTACAGGCAGTACGAAAGCGGTTCATCCGATTTTAAATTTGAGATTTTATAGCATTAGTAATTGGCTGCCAGGGACTAAAGTCCCTGTCTAATAGCTAAAGTCCTCTGAAGAGGACTGAAACTATTATTTACTTAGCCGGTTTTAACCGACTTTCGCTGTTAGACGGGGGTTTTAACTCCGGCGTTTGAGGAAGCACCGATCTAACTAAACAGGTAGAGAATAACCGAAAGCTTTTTTAACTTTCGTGAGGGTTTGGTTAGCGATCGCACC
>DATGYA010000528.1:0-16094 GCA_035298405.1 Kamptonema sp.
GCTTGTTGCTTGAGTTCAAGCTGGCGCTGCCGTTCTGCTTCTCTGCGGCGTTCTACTTGCTTGAGAATGCCTGGGGTTGTGCGATAGGCGATTCCCTGGGGAAGTAGGTAGTTGCGGGCGTAGCCTGGGGCTACTTCTACGAGGTCGCCAACTTTTCCGAGTTTGGTGACATCCTTGTTTAAGACTAATTGCACGCGCTTGCTCACGGTGGTTCCTGTAAATTTTTTAACTCGAACTCTTTATTTTATCGAAATTAGGGATGCGATCGCAAGGGAATTCAAAAACGCAATGCAATTCTTGCGTATTTCCCTCGCCTCCTCCCCCCTCCCTCTTCTGTTCCGCCACCCGCAGGAATTGCTAAAACTAAGGTAGTGAAGGCGATCGCTCCAAATTCTGTATCAGCTTGGTTCAACGGAGGGCGATCGCTAAAGTCTGTAAAGGAGTATCAATAGGCTATAAAAAACTTCGGTTGTCTACAACAGTCGTTGCCAAGTCAATTCTTTTGTAAATTCATCCAAACGCCACCGCAATAACTGAACGGCAAACTGACCGCAAATTCCAGGTAATCCGATCGCTTTTCTGGGAGAATCTACAGCCAATGCGATCGCATTTTCAGGATTGCAAATTCCCCACTTCACCAAATTTTGTACCCCCACTAATAGAGGTAGAGTCGTCCCCGCTAACGTCCCATTTTCGAGCGGTTCGTGGTAGCCAACTCGCACCCAAGCCGTACCATTTTTCACCTCAATTTGCCGAGAGTCCCAGGGATAAACACCATCTCGCAAACCTAAAGGCGCTAAAGCATCGCTAACTAAGAAAACTCCTTGTTCATATCTGCTAGAACGCAGCAAAATATCAATCATCGCAGGTGTTACGTGCTGTCCATCAGCAATTAAGCCACACCGAACAGCGGGATGAACGAGCGCAGATCCTAGTAATCCAGGTTCTCGATGATGTAAACTCGGCATGGCATTAAAAGCGTGAGTCACCATTGATGCTCCCTGCTCAAAAGCCTCCTGTGCTTGTGCTGCTGTGGCAAGGGAATGTCCCAGGCTAATGGTAATACCTAAACTTCGCAAATAGGCGATCGCTTTGCCTGTACTATCCAACTCTGGTGCTAGGGTTACGATCTTAACTATGTTTGCCCAATCACCTAAAACTTCCTTGACATTTTCTACTGTTAGCGGTAGTAAAAACTCTTCAGGGTGAGCTCCTCGCTTTTGAAAATTGAGAAAAGGCCCTTCTAGGTGAGCGCCCAAAATTTTAGCGGTTGTAGGGGATGCCTCTTTTTGAGCTGCCATAAAATCCCCAATAGTCGAGAGCGATCGCCTCATTTTTTCCACTGATGTTGTTACCAGCGTTGGCAAAAAACCATCTATTCCCTGAGTCCACAAAAATTGACAAATTTCCTGTAAAAATGGGATGTTGTCGCTCTCTAAATCTGGAAAAGCCAAACCAAGGGCACCATTAATCTGCAAATCGACTCCGCCGAGAGACACCAAATCTCCCCCAGCATCGATTACTTGCAAATCAGGAGGAGCAACCCGCTTAAATACTTTCTCCATCGGGTAAATTCCTTGAATGATACCCTCAGCATTAATAGCGATCGCCTGCAAGCCATTGTAACCGGGGAGCTTAGCATTAAGAATATCTATAGGGGCAGCAATTGGGGTTGTTGCTTCAATCATTTTCCAAGAAAATATCTAAATCTGTCTGAAATCGAAAATCTTATGACTCAAGCTGTAATTGGAATTATCATGGGCAGTGATTCGGATTTGCCGACGATGAAAGATGCGATCGCCATCTGTGAAGAATTTACCATCCCTTGCGAAGTCGCGATCGTCTCCGCCCACCGCACTCCTGAGCGAATGGTAGAATATGCCCAAAATGCACATCTAAGAGGTCTAAAAGTTATTATCGCAGGTGCGGGAGGAGCAGCACATCTCCCAGGTATGGTAGCATCGCTGACACCTCTGCCAGTAATTGGAGTACCTGTGGTCACACGCCACCTGCAAGGGTTAGATTCCCTCTACTCCATCGTACAAATGCCTGCTGGCATACCTGTAGCAACAGTAGCGATCGGTAATGCTAAAAATGCTGGTTTATTGGCTGTACAAATATTAGCAGTTTACCAACCAAAATTGTTAGAGCAAGTGCAGCAGTACCGCCAAAGTTTATCGCAATCTGTGCTGGAAAAGCAAGAGCGTTTAGCCGAGCTTGGTTATAAGCAGTATCTCGATTAAAGTTATTAACGATTAACCGTTAACTCTTAACAGTTAACCGTTAACCGTTAACTGTTAACTAAGAAATAAGCAATAGGCTTGACAAGCTGCCTACTTTCGTGCTGCTATGTCAACCCCAGCAATTCCAGAACCTTCGCTAAAAAAATGTATATTTAGATACAGAAGGGAAGGAACAAATATTGATGGAATCTTTGAACAATTGCTGAAATATTTGCAAGATGTCTAAACTAACAATCCAAAAGAAAAAATTGAGAAAAACACAGCGATCTCGTTCCAATTGGTTCGCAACTGAATTTCCGAGAGTTACCAAAAAGTTAGCTCGTTTACAAGTCGCCATTAAGCGGTTGAGTCCTAGCTGGCAGGCTTGCATTCCCTTAGCTGGTATCATCGTGCTGTTTTGGGGTTACGCTGCCGTAGCCCAAACTACACCCCCCACCACTGAGGAACAATTAGCAAGTCTGAAAGTGGGAATGGACACCATGTGGGTGATGGTGGCTGGGATGTTAGTGTTCTTTATGAATGCTGGCTTCTGTATGTTAGAAACTGGCTTCTGTCGTCAAAAAAATGCAGTTAATGTCTTAGCCAAAAACTTAATTGTATTTGCCCTTTCCACAGTTGCATTTTGGGCGATTGGCTTTGCCCTAATGTTCAGCAACGGCAATGGTTTCCTCGGTACCAGCGGCGGATGGTTTCTCTGGAACGTGACTGACAATAGCCCTGCCACAGGGGACGCTTACCAAGGCATCTTCAAATCTTTAAATTGGACTGGCATACCGCTCAATGCTAAGTTCTTTTTTCAATTAGTTTTTGCAGGTACGGCCGCAACTATTGTTTCTGGAGCAGTTGCAGAGCGGATCAAGTTTTTTGATTTCTTAATTTTTAGCTTGTTGCTAGTAGGAATTGCCTATCCCATCACCGGACACTGGATTTGGGGCGGCGGTTGGCTGGCACAAGCAGGCTTTTGGGATTTTGCAGGTTCAACAGTAGTTCACTCTGTGGGCGGTTGGGCAGCTTTGATGGGAGCAGCTTTTCTGGGGCCGCGTACTGGCAGGTATAGAGATGGCGAAACCGTTGCGATGCCCGGCCACAACATGAGTATTGCGACTTTAGGATGTTTAATTCTGTGGTTAGGATGGTTTGGGTTCAACCCAGGCTCGACAATGGCTGTAGATCCAAATGCGATCGCTCACATTGCGATTACAACTAATACAGCCGGCTCTTTTGGCGCATTGGCAGCGGGCCTTACTGCTTGGCTTTACCTCGGTAAGCCGGATCTTTCCATGATTATTAACGGCCTATTGGCTGGTTTAGTTGGTGTTACGGCTAGTTGTGCTTGGATTAACGTACCTAATTCTGCCCTGATTGGCATTGTTGCTGGGGTAATTGTAGTCTTTGCAGTTACTTTCTTCGATAACTTAAAAATTGATGACCCCGTAGGCGCAACCTCAGTTCACCTAGTCTGCGGCATTTGGGGAACTCTGGCAGTAGGCTTGTTTGCTGATGGCCCGACAACTGGTATCTACACTGCTGGCCCAGCAGCCGGATTGCTAGTAGGTGGTGGCTTTGGTCAACTTTGGTCGCAAATTATCGGCGTTGTTTCAGTGGGAGGGATAACTGTTCTACTGAGTACAATTTTCTGGCTAGCTCTGAAGGCGACTCTGGGTATCCGAGTTACTCCAGAAGAGGAAGCGGAAGGCCTGGATATTGGCGAACACGGAATGGAAGCCTACAGCGGCTTTGTCAAGGAGACAGGCTTTAGTGGGGTAAGTGATGCAGCCTCCCGTAGCGGCTGGCCTGCTAGCGGCGGAACTGGTAAGTAGAGGATAGGGGATAGGGAGTTTAGAGTTTAGAGTTTTGAGTTTAGAGTTAAAAAACTCACAAATTCCCCCTTCCCCTTTTCTTTTCTCTCCCATCACCCAGTCTTTCCTCGGTGCTGTAATGCTGTCAGTTAACGGTTAACAATTTTTGTGGTAATCTGTGCAGAAAAGACGGTGCTTGATTCCCGCAGGTCGAAAACAGAGTCGATCGGTTGAATCTGAGCCAGTATTTATGCCAATTCGCCGTCCGATGGCTGCACGTCACCTGAGCTTATGGTTAAGTTTGAAGCTGGTAGTGGAGGGGGCTCTGATAAATCCTTATTAGGGATGAAATTTACTATAAGGAAAACTCCTCCGGCTTGGGCTTTGTTATCTCTGGCTACTAATGGGCTGTTACTTGTGAGTATTACCTTGCTGGTGATGCGCGATCGCAAGTTGCAGGAAAATTCCCAAGCTAATGCCTCTATGACTACGGCTAGTCTTCAGGAAAAAATGCTGGGAGGATCGTCGGGGGGCAGTGGGCAAAATCAGCCACTTCTAGGGCCTCGCCACAAGTGGACGTATCAGCAGTGGGTGGCTCAGTTGGGACGGGAAGCTGAAGCGGCGGGAGCGAATAAACCTGAAAGGCTGACTATTCTGGCTGGGGATTCTCTAAGTATGTGGTTTCCCCCGAAGTTGTTGCCGGTGGAGCGGAGTTGGCTAAATCAAGGAATTTCTGGTGAGACTTCGGCGGGTTTGCTGAAGCGGTTGCAGATTTTCGATCGGGTTCAACCTGAGACGATTTTTTTGATGATTGGGATTAACGATCTGATTCGGGGGATAGGGGAGGAAACAATTCTGGCCAACCATCGGCAGATGATCCGCGATTTGCGTTGGGTTCATCCCCATTCGCAAATTGTAGTGCAGTCGATTTTACCCCATGGGGGAAATCGAGCTTCTTGGGAGGGTCGCGATCGCCTTTTAGCAATTCCTAATAGTCAAATTCGCGATTTGAATCGTCGGCTCAAGGAAGTAGCTAATTCTGAAAATGCTTTATACCTAGATTTATACCCACTTTTTTCGGATACAAATGGTAATCTTCGCTTGGAACTAAGCACTGATGGTCTACACCTAAATGAGCAGGGATATTTAGTGTGGCGATCGGCTCTACAACTTTTCAGCCAGTTAGAGTTAGAAACCTGAATCAATCACACAAAATCCTAGTGAGTGCATAAGTCCGGTTTTTAGTATTCTGCAATACAGCATGGTTGTTTAACAAATGGTGGAATCCAAAGGTCATCCCTGAAAATCCCTTAGTCTTGGGGAGTAAGTGCAACGTGATTAAAAAAATTCTACTGATTGGGGTTATCTCGCTATGGCTGTTGAGTGGCCCACTTATGGGAAATGCTTTGGCTCAAGATGTACCTGCACCGGCGGCAGCAGTGGCAGAAAATCCGATTAATAGTGGCGATACAGCATGGATGCTGATTTCGTCGGCGCTGGTGTTATTTATGACTCCAGGCTTGGCGTTTTTTTACGGTGGTTTGGTGCGATCGCGCAACGTTCTAAATACAATGATGATGAGCCTATTGCTAATGGCTCTGATCGGCGTTACCTGGACGCTGTGGGGTTACAGTTTGGCATTCGATGTCTCAACCCCCGTTTCTGAAGGCTTTGCCAAAGGGATTGAAAAGTTCATCGGCGGCTTAGACTGGATGTTTTTAAACAACGTCGCAGCCGATAAACCCGATCCGATTGGCTACGCGGGAACGATTCCCCACCAAGTCTTCATGGTTTACCAGATGATGTTCGCGATCATCACGCCTGCTTTAATCTCAGGTGCGATCGTTGAGCGGATGAGTTTTAAAGCTTATTTCTGGTTTGTACTACTTTGGTCTACCTTTATTTACTCTCCCTTAGCTCACTGGGTTTGGGGCAGAGGCTGGCTGGGCGAACTCGGAGCTTTAGACTTCGCAGGGGGTAATGTTGTCCATATTAGTTCCGGCGTTTCTGCGGTGGTTGCAGCCTGGATGATCGGGCCCCGCAAAGACTTTATGAATAAGCCTCACGCTCCCCATAATGTGCCTTATGTGCTACTCGGAATTGGAATGCTATGGTTCGGCTGGTTTGGCTTCAACGGCGGTAGCGCTTTAGGATCGGGAGCTTTAGCAGCAGTTGCTTTTGTCTCTACGATGGTATCTACTTCCGCAGGTGGTTTGACCTGGGCAATTCTGGAATGGGTACTTCGAGGTAAGCCGACGGCTGTGGGAATTGCTTCTGGTTTCTTAGCAGGATTAGTCGGCATTACACCTGCGGCTGGATTTGTGACTCCGCTTTCAGGTATTTTGATTGGTTCAATCACTGCCGTTTGTTGTTTCTTTGCTGTTAGTTTGCGGGCAAAAATGCAATTTGACGATTCTTTAGATACTTACCCCGTTCACGGTGTCGGCGGAACGGTGGGAGCGATTTTAACTGGGGTATTTGCAACTAAAGCAGTTAACAGTGCAGGGAATAATGGATTGCTTTTTGGCAATCCGGGGCAACTTGTAACTCAAATTATTAGTGTTATCGCTACCTACATTTTTGCCGCTGTAGGTACTTTTGTAATCCTTAAGATTTTGGGGGCGGTGATGGAGTTGCGAGTCAAGCAATCCGCAGAAGACCAAGGTTTGGATATTAACGAACACGGTGAAGAGGGGTATGGAGAAGAGTTTGCTGGGGGGTTGAGCATGATTGAGGAATAATTGTAGGACTTACGCACCGAGCGCCAGAAATTAAGGTTTAATATTGCTTTGCTGTACTTGGTTCGCCATGACAGCAAATGCTAGTAAGTGCGTAAGTCCTAAAATTAGTAAAAACCGGAGAATTATCTATAGCTTTTCACTTCTCCTTATCTCCTCAAACAATCGAAAATCAACCTCAGCCAGTTGCATTCAATACACAAATTGTCAACAGCCTCTTAATTCTCCTGATGTAATGAAGGAGGAGTAACTTTGTTAAAATTGAGACGACCGAGAATTAAGTCATAAATTCTCCTGATGTAATTAAGGAGGATTAACTTTGTTAGGATTTAGACAACTTAGAATTAAGTCAAAGCTGACG
Source organism: Kamptonema sp. (assembly GCA_035298405.1). Lineage (GTDB taxonomy): Bacteria > Cyanobacteriota > Cyanobacteriia > Cyanobacteriales > Microcoleaceae > Kamptonema. The sequence goes on from DATGYA010000528.1 coordinate 7,142, forward strand.
ATCGCCCTTCTGGTAGTCACATTAGGTTCAACTGCCATTGTTGGTATTTTGACATGGAACAGAGCCAAGAGCATCCTTACCCAACGCATCTTTAACCAACTAACCAGCGTGCGTGCTGCCAAATCTGCTCAAATTGAATCCTACTTTCAATTTATTAACAATCAAATTGAAACCCTTTCCGAGGATCGGATGATTGTTACCGCCATGGTTGATTTTAATCAAGCTTTTAACCAGATCGATCGATCGACGCTAACAATTTCTCCCGATTGGAATCAATTAATTAAAAAATATTATACTAAAGAATTTTTCCCTAGACTCTCTAAAAATATTGAAGGTATACCTGTTTTTGAACTCTATGCTCCTAAAACTAAAGTTGCCCAATATTTACAATATCATTACATCGCGAATAATTCCCATTCTGTCGGCAAAAAAGACGAACTGATGGCTGCCACAGATGGAAGTGAATATAGCACAGTTCATAGCAAGTACCACAAGATTTTACGCAATTTAATTAAAAAGTTTGGCTATTACGATCTCTTTTTAATTAATCCTGAAACTGAAGAAGTTGTTTACTCAGTTTATAAAGAAACAGACTTTACAAGCAACCTAAAAACTGGGCCTTATGCCCAAAGCAACTTGGCTAGTGTAGTAGCAGCAGTCAAGCAGAACCCAGATCCCGGTGCTGTTCAAATTGTTGATTTTGCTAGCTATCGCCCATCCTACGGCGCACCTGCTGCTTTTATGGCTGCTCCCATCTATCAGGAAACACAACTGGTTGGCATCCTGGCAGTTCAATTACCAGTCGATCAAATTAATAGTGTTTTAACAGGAAATCGGGGTTGGGATCGGGAAGGTTTAGGTAAAACAGGCGAGACTTACTTAGTCGGTTCTGATTACCTAATGCGCTCTATTTCTCGATTTTTAATTGAAGATCCTATAAATTATTATCAGGCTCTCCGTTCCGGCGGTACGCCGACTCATGTAATTCAGACAATTGAAGAACTAAAAACTTCGATTTTGCTTCAACGAGTCGAAACAGAAGGTGCAAAAAAGGCACTTCAAGGCAAAGAAGGCACTGAAATTATTAACGATTACCGACAAGTGCCTGTACTGAGTTCCTATGCTCCTGTAAAAATTAAAGGAATTAACTGGGTAGTGCTTTCAGAAATCGATCTAGCTGAAGCTTACGAGCCTCTAAATAATTTGCAAAATTATATTATCATCTTAGCAGTAATATTAGTGTTATTTGTTACCTTGATTTCCTTAGTTGCTGCCAATAACTTTGTTAAGCCGATTGAAATTTTGATCCAAGACTCTCGCGAGATCATGCGGGGAAAACTAGAAGATGCTGAACTACAATCTACTACTCAAGATGAGTTAAGTCATCTGGTAAAAACTTTTAATGAAATGATTCGCAGCCTCCAAGAACAGACAATGCTAGCCGAACAAAGGCATAGTGAAAATGAGGAGCTACTTCTAAATATTCTTCCTAGTACAGTTGCACAACGCTGGAAAACAGGTGAGGAAGGAATTACGGATGAAACGGAACAAGCCACAGTATTAGTAGCAAGTTTAGAAGGTATAAATCAACTATCTACTGGGCGGAAGATTTTAGAGGTAGCCAGTCTATTAAACGAACTGATTAATGGTTTTGATGCTGCGGCTCAACAGCTTGATGTGTTAGGAATAACTAGGGTTGGTGAACTTTACTTTGCTGTTTGTGGGTTGGCAACACCTCGTCTAGATCACACCAAACGAGTTGTAGAATTGGGGCTGGAGATGCTGGATATTTTGCAAGCCTTTAATAATAAATATAATCTCGATCTTAAACTTCGTATTGGTATTGATGCAGGTAAGATTATGGCAGCAGTTATAGAGACTTCAAGTTTGAGTTACTATCTGTGGGGTGAAGGTTTGGCGATTGCTTCTCAACTCAATCGTATGGCTGCACCTAACACTATTCGCATACCGAATGAAGTCCATGAAAGGGTTCGCGATTTGTATACTTTTCAGCCCGCCGAGGAACTTGAATTAGTAGAAATTGGTCGGGTGGCAACTTGGGTGTTGAGCAGAAATTCATCAAGTTCTGCTTCTGAAGCTAATCATAGCAAAAAAAATGTAGCTGTAGTTAAGTAGATGAGAGATTAATAAATGAATTTACTGTGGTTCAAAGCATTAATATTTATTCTAGCGTTCCCATTGTTAATAGTTACCTTGGGAGAAGTCATTTGTAGATTAGAACCGCGAGGCAATATACGGCTGGTAATGTTTTTAAATAGCCTGCGGAGCTTGGTTTTTCCTTGCTTGGCAATCTGGCTGGTGATGAATCAGTTTCTCGGCTTTCCTCATAACTCTATTTTCTTACGGTTATTAGAGACGCTGATTTGGCTAGGTGTAATTTTTGCTGGTATTTCGTTGCTGAGTGTTTTATTAACTACTGAACAAAACCCGACATCTTGGTATCTCTTCAAAGTTCCTCGGTTGTTTTTGCAAATTATTAGGATTCTATTTTTTCTGGGTGTTAGTACCTATATACTTAGCTCTCTTTGGCAAGTGAATTTAAGTAATATTGCTGCTGCTTTGGGAGTTGGTTCTGTGATTATTGCTCTCGCACTACAAACTACATTGAGCAATTTAGTTTCTGGTTTTTTACTACTATTTGACAGTCCTTTTAAAGTGGGAGATTGGATTAGATTTGGGGATATTGAAGGGCAAGTTGTAGACTTGAACTGGCGATCGGTTCGTCTGAGAACCCTAAATCGAGAATTGCTAATCGTTCCCAATGGTGTGTTAGATCAGCAGAATATCTTCAACTATCACAGTGGCGATCGCGTACATGGCGAACGATTTAAAATCGGTTTTTCATACGACGATCCCCCCAATTTTGTGCAGGCGGTAATCAAAAGTGCGGCAATTGCAACTAAAGGCATTTTATCCGATCCGGCTCCAGATGTTTTTACTATGTCTTATGATGATTTTGCTATTACTTATGAGGTAAAATATTTTATTGATGATTTCAAAAATGTTGAAAAGATTCGCAATGATTTTAGAACTAGAATTTTCTATGCAGCTAAGCGCAATGGTTTAACAATTCCTTTCCCAATCCGCACTTTACAGCACGTGCATATTCGTACTCCTCAACGGGAGGAACGAGTGCAAGAAATAGCAATGTTTTTACAATCTTTGCCTTTTTTTGCCTTTCTGGAGTCGGAGGCGATCGCTAAATTAGCTGATGTGGCGATTTTACAATTCTATGGTTTGGGAGATGAGGTGATTTCTGAAGGAATACCCGATCCGGGTTTTTATATTATTGAGGAGGGTGCAATTAAATTATTAGTAACAGATTTGTCTGGTTCTCAACAGGAAGTCATTCACCTATCGCGGGAAGATTTCTTCGGTGAAACTGCTCTTTTACCTGGCGAAAATAGTCAGGTTACGGGAGTGGTGACTCAAGATTTAACGGTGTTGGTTTTTGAGCGGGAAGCGATCGCAACTCTGATGGCTGGTAGCGCTCGCTTTGCTAGGCAGATCAACCAGTTTATTGAAGAAAGGAAAAAGAGAATCGAACAAGCACATCAGGCTAGCGATCGCTTGAATTCAGTTTCATCGCCATCTGAGTTGAATAACTCGAAGAAGTCCTTTAAGCATACAAGGTTAACTTGACCTCTGCCGAATCTAAAAACGTGGGTATTCTAAGCGGATGCCTTTTGCTAAGTAAATCCACCTAATTAAACGTAAGATACCGATGGCTAAAAAGTTTGCTGTATAAGCATTCTTCCTTCTTCCTTCTTCCTTCTTCCTTCTACTTAGTAGCCCAAGCGTTTTACAATCAAAGAGAGTTAACCTGGATTTGGGATGAATGTCGCATGGATACTAAAGCTTTTAAGCGATCGCTCCAACAGTCGGAGAATTACCACCGCAAGGGTTTTGGGCACGAAGATGAAGTTGCTGAGGTGATGCACTCTGCCTATCAAAGCAGTCTGATTCAGCAAATTCGGGAGAATAACTACACGCTGCAACAAGGCGATGTGACAATCAGGCTAGCTCAGGCATTTGGTTTTTGCTGGGGTGTGGAAAGGGCGGTGGCGATCGCCTATGAGACTCGCCAACATTTTCCCACAGAACGCATCTGGATTACTAATGAAATTATTCATAATCCCTCAGTAAATCAGCATTTACTGGATATGCAGGTCGAGTTTATTCCCCTTAAGAAAAGTGAAAAAGATTTTGCAGTTGTAGAGGTGGGTGATGTTGTAATTTTACCAGCTTTCGGTGCCAGCGTGCAAGAAATGCAGATCCTAAATGATAAAGGCTGTAAAATTGTAGATACAACTTGCCCTTGGGTTTCTAAGGTTTGGAATACAGTTGAGAAACACAAAAAGAAAGTTTGCACTTCAATTATTCACGGTAAATACAATCACGAGGAGACAGTTGCTACCAGTTCTTTTGCAGGAAAATATCTGATTGTGCTGAATTTGCGCGAGGCGGAATATGTCAGTAATTATATCCTAAATGGTGGCGATCGCGAAGAATTTTTAGCCAAATTTAACAAAGCTTGTTCGGCTGGCTTTGACCCAGATCGCGACTTAGAACAAGTTGGCATTGCTAACCAAACTACTATGCTCAAGAGCGAGACTGAGCAAATTGGCAAATTGTTTGAAAAAACGATGATGCGGAAGTATGGCCCGGATCGGTTGAATGAACATTTCCAGAGTTTTAATACTATCTGCGATGCCACTCAAGAACGGCAAGATGCGATGATTAGTTTAGTAGAGGAAAAGCTAGATTTAATGCTAGTTATTGGCGGATTTAATTCTTCTAATACTACGCATTTGCAAGAGATGGCTATTGAGCAGAAACTTCCTTCTTATCACATAGATTCTGCTGAGCGGATTTTATCAAACAATCGGATTGAACACAAGCCTTTAGGGGCAGATTTAGTTATAACTGAGGGTTGGTTGCCAGCGGGTAAAATTGTAGTGGGGGTGACTTCGGGAGCTTCCACGCCAGATAAGGTTGTTGAAGATGCGATCGCGCGCATTTTCGAGATGAAAGCGTAAGCGTATTAACGGTTAACAGTTAACAGTTAACCGTTAACAATTAACTATTAAATGATGACATTCCACCAAAGGGAAGCTAACCTAGAGATATATGTTCAATGAGCCCTTCCTAACTCATGCTCGGATTTGAACCCTTAATCGCCAGCGCTACAAGCAGCATCGCCAGCATTGCCCACGAAACGCTTTTAGACAACAGAGGTAAACTTTTTGGTAATTTAGCCATAGTTCGCAAAACTCTCAAAGCCAGAACTGAAAAATCTATAAATCGCGCTGCTGAAGAATACGCTCGCAAATATGTGGAACGCTACGGTACTTTGAGAATTTTGGGAAAGTCACAACCCATCGCCTTAGAATCAGTTTATATTCCTGTTCAAGTTTGGCGCGAATCTGATATCCATCGCTGCGAATCGATGGAAAAACTGGAAAATATATATAGTCAGAGTAAAGTCCGACGATTGCAATTTATTTATAATAATAAAGTAGAAGGGATGCAAGCTGCAAACCAAAATCAATATCTTATGGTTTTAGGCGAACCCGGATCTGGAAAATCTACGTTTTTACAGCAGGTAGCATTAGAAGCACTAAAGGGCGAAAAAATTGGAAAAATTGGCAATTATACATATATTCCCGTTTTGATAGACCTTAAAGAACTAAGTTCCAGAAAAGTAAAAATAGAGAAAATTATATCTGAAGATTTTAGCAATAGCAACTTTCCTATCCCAGAGCAATTGACCGCAAAAGCATTAGGTAAAGGTAAATTGCTAATTTTGCTAGATGGCTTGAATGAAGTCCCAAATAATCAATTAAAAAATATTACTTTTCAAATCAAAAACTTTGTTAATAAATATCCCAGAAATCGTTTTATTCTTTCCTGTAGAACTGCTTTATACCGCTACGATTTAACTAGATTTAGGAATGTGTTAATTTCGCATTTTGAGGAAAATCAGTTGGAGCGGTTTCTTTGTAATTGGTTTCATTCTGATGCAGAAGCTTTAAATATTAAGGCTTTAACTTGCTGGGAGGCACTGCAAAAAACCGAAAACTCTGAGGCAAAAAAATTAGCAATAAATACTTTGAATCTATCTTTGCTCTGTCTCGTGTACGAACGCGATCGCAGCTTTCCTAAAACCCGTCAAGCTCTATATCAGCAAGTTTCGCAGATATTGCTAGAGTCTGGATTAGTTGACGATCGCATCAAGTTAAATAATAATGAACCATCCTTCACTTCCGAGCAAGTTAGAGACTTACTTTCGGAGATTGCTTTTGCGGGTTTTGAGACCGAAAAATTTTTATTTGAAAGGCGATCGCTCCTCGATATAGTCAAACATTTTATTAGCAATAACTTAAAAGGCAACCCAAATTTAGATGCTAATCTAGTTTTAGAAGCTATTGCAATCAAACCAGGAATTTTGGTGAATAAAAAACATAATTTGTTTTCATTTTCTCATCCGACTCTGCAAGAATATTTAACTGCCCAATATATTTATAAAAATGGCAAAATCCAGGAATTAGTTACCAACCATCTCATCGATGAACGATGGCAACCAGTTTTTTTATTATTAGCAGAACAAATGGGTGGTGAAGCTGATAAGTTACTATTGCAGATAGAGACAGCAGCACAAAAATATATCAAAAATCCTAAATTACAAGCCTTATTAAGTTGGGCAAATCAGCTTACATTGGAGTCAGAAGGAAACATTAAAGCAGCAGCTAAACGAGCAACTGCAATTTTGATTAGTGGGGGTGACTTCGCTTCTGTACAGGATACAGGAGAGAGTTTAGGAGCAATGTATGAATTGCCTTTAGAGACGGCCGGTGACTTTACATTCAACCGAGATTTTGGACTAACAATGAGTCGCGATCGCATCTTCGCGAGTTACCTAGCTTATCTTTTAGGGCTGGACATCGGCTTGATTTTAGCTCGCGCCCGCATCCTCGCTGGTAGTATAACTGGTACGCTCGGATTAGCTCGTACCCGCGTCTTTGCCGACGAACTAACTCGCGATTTAGCGGGAACAATAATTAAAGTTCGCGGCCGTTTTCTCGATCTTGATTTCAATTTTGCCCTCGACTCTAACCGCGATTTAGCTTTGGATCGTACTCGTGACTTTGCTCTCGTTTGCATCCTCGCCCGCGAGTACGAAAAACTACAAATCTCTAAAGATGCAACGCGATTCATTGCTGAACTAGAAGCACTTCAAGAAAGCGTACCGGGGAATAATGAACCTTTAGAAGTGCATAGAGGATTTCGCGATCGCCTCCGCCAAACATGGTTAAAAACCTTCAATATTAGCCCCGAATTTGTCAATTTATCAGCCGCAGAAAGAGAAGAACTTAGCAATTATTTGTATGGCAACTGCTTGATGGTACAGTGTTATCAAGCAGCCGTTGAAGTTACGCCAGCAACTTGGGAATCAATCGAAGAGCGGATGTTAACAGTTAACGGTTAACGGTTAACGGTTAACGGTTAACTGTTAACGGTTAACGGTTAACAGTTAACGGTTAATATGATATCATGTTCAGATAGCTTTGTTTCTACAAGGAGGATTTAATGCACTTTGATTTACCACAACTGATTAAAACATTTGGCTATTTAGGCGTTTGGGCTATTGTATTTGCAGAATCAGGACTGCTATTTGGTTTCTTTCTGCCGGGAGATAGCTTACTATTTACCGCTGGATTTGTTGCTTCCTTGAAAGAGTCTCCTATTAACGTATCAGTGCTAATTTTCGGTGCTTTTATCTGTGCCGTTTTCGGAGACAATGTTGGCTATGCTACAGGATACCGTTTAGGTCGCAAATTATTTCAAAAAAAAGATTCTGTGCTGTTCAAGAAAGAATACTTATTAAAAACAGAAAACTTTTATGAAAAACACGGTCAAAAAGCAGTTGTGCTAGCCAGATTTATGCCAATTGTCAGAACTTTTGCACCAATAGTGGCGGGAGTAGCAGCAATGCGCTACCGCACCTTCATGTCTTACAACTTGATTGGCGGATTCGTTTGGACAGTAGGATTAACACTGATGGGCTATTATCTAGGAAAAGTTATTCCCGATGTTGATAAATATTTATTACCGATAGTTGTAGGGATAATTGTACTTTCTTTCGTACCATCGATAATTCATCTAATCCAAGAAAAAAGAGCGAACCGAAAAGATTAAGTAACGCAGACTGGGAACTTTTGAGGGGCTTTTGCCTTCCGCTTCTGTAGACTTTCTCCCCTGACCCAAAAAATCATCCCTGAATCGCGATCGCCCTTACAGACTAAGGACTAGCGAAGATTCAAAGATCGAAGATCCGGGGTTGACTCTTCCCAGTTTTTTACAAGCTGAGTTAATCTAGTTAAACATTGAACGTTTTCTGAAAAAATCACATGACGGCAACAGTTGTCCAGTTAAAGCACGAAGTCAAAGACTTGTCCCTTGCCCCCTTGGGAAAACAGCGCATCGAATGGGCCGGCCGGGAAATGCCCGTTTTGGGGCAAATTAGAGACCGTTTCGCCAAAGAAAAACCCTTTACTGGCATCCGCTTAGCCGCTTGTTGTCACGTAACCACCGAAACGGCACACTTAGCGATCGCCCTCAAAGCCGGAGGCGCTGATGCTGTACTGATCGCCAGCAACCCCCTTTCTACCCAAGATGACGTAGCAGCAAGCCTCGTCAGCGACTATGGCATACCAGTATTTGCCCTCAAAGGCGAAGACGCAGCCACCTACGAACGCCACGTCAACATCGCCCTCGATCACCGCCCCAACATCATCATCGACGACGGTAGCGACGTAGTTGCTAGCCTGATCCAGCATCGCCAAAACCAAATTTCCGACCTGATCGGCACCACCGAAGAAACCACCACCGGGATTGTCCGGCTGCGGGCTATGTTCAGAGATGGCGTGCT
>DATGYA010000529.1:0-8136 GCA_035298405.1 Kamptonema sp.
AATGCGACGCTGGGGATGCCGCAAGCCAGGGCTTCCATCACTGTATTTGGCAAGTTATCTATCACGGAAGGGGCGACAAAAATATCTGCTGCTGCATAAACAATTGCTAGGGAAGTATCATCGGCGAGTTTCCCCAAATAGTGAGTTTTAAAACCAAGTTCAATGGGTTTTTCCGGTTGAGAAGAACCAAAAACCAGCAACTCTATTCGATCGCTCCAACCTGATTTACTGAGGCTTTGTAAAGCGGGGACGAGCAAGTTAAATCCTTTCCAGCGATCGCCTGTTCCACTTGCACCTCCAAAGAGTACAATTTGTTTATCTTGAGGTAAATTCAGGATTTCTCGCGCCCAGTGACGATCTATGGGTTTGTACTTTTGAGTATTGATGCCATTAGGAATTACCTCAACTCGAAAATCTTTTAATAAAGAACTAGAATTAGCGCATTTAGCTAACCAAATACTAGGGCTAACTAGAGTTAGGTTAAGCTTTTTCCAAGTTTTAGCTTTCCGCTGCCACACCGACCGCGACAAATCCGACTCTTTATTACTGTGAAGTTGCGGGCAGCTACCACAAAATTGAGTGTAGCGATCGCAATCTTCACTGTAGTGACATCCACCTGTAAAAGGCCACATATCATGCAGCGTCCAGACTAAGGGTTGATTAAACTTCGGAATACTTTCTGCTTGTAAATAGCCCCCACAAACCCAGTGCAAATTAATAATATCAGCTTCTAGTTTGGCAACTTGACCAGGTAGAGAATCTGGCAGCCATTCTGTAGAAAATATCACTGGGTTTCTATTAGGGTAAAGTCGCAATGGCAAGTTAGATAAAGTTGAAATAATCTTATCAAACTTATTCGCAATACTATTCTGTGACAAAATTACATTGCGATCGCCACTACTCTTATTTTTCACCAGCATTTGCGAAGACACACCAATCCCCTGCAAACCTTGGTGCAGTCGATAAGCGGCGCGGGCCGCCCCCCCTTCAGTATCAGAACTATTGAGAAGTACAACCTTCATTATCCCCTGCCTATCCTCTAGATTTCTAGCTGACTTTACCTGATTTGTTTCAAAAATTTATTGACTTTTTTTTGCACCTTCCTTAGCAAGGGCGGATCGTAATCATATAAAGTGTTTTGGGTAAAATTATCTGCTTGTGTATCCCTAATTGCAAAAGGCGGGTGTTGCAATGGAAACGTTAGAGCTTCTGTTGGCATATTATTGTATGGACTGCTGGCATCGCCCGTATGAGTTCCGCCCATACCATGTCCAATATTAGAAGCTAAATTGACATTCGCAATAATATTTATACCATTTTGAATAAAGCTAGCAAATGCCCACTGAAAATCCCAAGTATCTATTTTTCCTTCATAACAAAGCTGAAAAGTCTTTGTCCAAACTTTTACAGCTTGCGAGTCTCCCAGTATATCGACCAAAAAATTACCATCGCGAATTTCGGGCCACAGCTTCATATCTAAATCATAGTGTTGCCAAGATCGCCTCCAACTAGCCCAACTCCAGCAATGATTGTAGCGAGAAAAATAGTAGCTGTAATCAGTTCTTTTCCGCCCAAACTGAACATTTTGACCAGAGATTGACATAATTCGCCAGTCGTCTCGGTAACGCTCAAGCAATTCTTCAGCAAAGCGAAAAAATGTAGGATGAGGCAGACAGTCGTCTTCAATAATAATTGCCTCTTCAACTGTATCAAACACCCAAGTTATACCACTAGAAACTCGCTGCCGACAACCCAAGTTTACCTCAGCATAATTTTTCAAAACTTCGCAGTCCCAATCTACTTGGTCAATAATTGCACGAACCTGATTACACTCTTGGTCTTCCCCCGGCCTATCTGCGCGGGGGCCATCAGCAACAACTAACAGTTTCGGCGGCTTTACTTTGCGAATTTCCGCAAACACCCTTTGAGTTTCTTCAGGGCGTTTAAAAATAATAAATGCAACGGGGGTTTTCAATTGCCAATCTGACATTTACATACTCTACTTTTTTTATGGTTGTATGCCAGTCTCGCTTTGTAAAAGAGCACTTTTTAGTATTTAATCTGCCTCCTACAATCCTAATTATATAATAATAACTGATTCACCTCCAGTCTTAACTAAAAAAATGTTAATCAGGTCGTAAATCGCGCCAGGAAGTAGATTTTAAATCTACCAGCCTCATTTCTCCTGCCGTACCCGCAAAGTGCAGAAAAAAAGTATTAATCAGAGCAGTCGTTGCACACTCACTGGCCCGCTTGTCAATCAATCTACCTGGGATTCCTTGCGATAAAAGTTTGCCTTTCACGCGGTTTAAAAAATTTGCTTTTGTTGTCGGTTTTTGCAGCAGAAACGGGTAATACAAAGCTTTATGGACATTCCAGACAGTGCTAAAGCGCGGGTCGATCCATTGAACGCAATCTGCTTTTAACAGTTCGTAAGAAAGCCAAGGCATTTCACCGAATCCTGTCTCCTCGCATTTATTGTACACTTTTTCTAAAATCGGGCGGTGGTGAGACGGCGAAAGTACCATAATACCATCTTGAACAATCCGATCGAATTCAGCCGGAATGCCGTATTTAGCATAAGTACCACGCTCGTTTTTTTCGTCCGTAATTCCCCAAGTCTCAAACAATCGCTCTCTCGCTTCAGCAGATAACTGTTCGTTAGGCGTTGCCCATTCTGGAGCCGCACCTACTTTATCAACAGCAACTCCTTTGACAATACAAGGAGCATTTGCCCAATTGATTAAAACGTCTGCATCTACCCAAACTACTCTTTCATATTTCTGGACAGATTCCTCGCCCAGAATCAGACACTTTTGCCAGCAAGGCGATCGCTTTTGAGCTCGTTCTGAATCATCTAAAGGCTTTTCAATACAAATAATATCATATCCGTGCCGCTCTGCATAGTTTTGCCAGTTTTCTTGGCACAATTCTTTCCAGTTATCCAAATATCTTTTGCCGATTGCCAGCGTTACTATGGCTTTAGAGTTGGTCATATTTTTCTGTGATTCTCCACAATCTCAATTAACAACATCAGCAGTCATATAGGATGTAAACTCAGAGCGAGTCAGAATCATCACAGCCGCGATGAATGCCAGTGTCTCAGTGCTAGTTTGATAGGGCAAGTATCTATAGCGAAAAGCTGCCATTTTGGGGTTGCTTTCTTGGTAGATAATGTCTTGGGCAAAGTTGCCCCACCGCTCATCTATTAAATCAATTGTCATGCCAGCATGGGCAGAAGGCAACAGCATATTAGAGCCGTGCAGTCCAATTACTAAGCGGCTATCTGCATAGATTTGGCACATTTCCTTTTCTATCTTTTCATTAAAACTATCCACCCTGTAATCTTCAATCCATTCTGGAAATTTAGTTTTTATACCTAACCCAGCGACGGCAAATTTTGCTGCTGGTATCTGCAACCTGATTTTCTCAAATAACTGCTGAATCTTCAAATTTTGCAGCGGTAGCGCCATTTCTCGCCGATTCAGCCTTCTCAGACCTCGATACAGCAAACTGTTAACTAACAGGCGATCTTCTCGCCAAATAAAGGTAATCTTTATTTCTTCTTCCTCAAAGCTGTGTTTGGGTACTCCCGTAAACCGCGTGATGTCAAATTGACTCGGATGCGAATAAGCTTCGCTCACATAAATTTCATCAAAGCGTTTAGTTTCTTCCTCAACAAACTCGGCAAAGCTGGGATAGTAATCTCGACCATTTTTTAAAGAGATAGGTACTGTCCAGATTTCAGCGACTCCATCAGGAACCATCCACCTTAAGAATTTAGGCACTATTACAATTAACCCGCAGTTGGAGTTGCGCTCCAAGTGTCTTTGTGCGTTCAGCAATTTTAACAGGGAGTGACCGTACAGATAGTCAATACAGTTTAGGATGATTACCCGCTGACATTGCTGAAAAATTTCTTTGGAGATTTCCAGTTTCTCAGGTCGAGGATTTTGGAGTGACTTTAGTAACGGTTTTCCCAACCATTCAGCTACGTAACTGTCTCCCGAAAAAACCTCTCCTTTTGCTAAATCAACTTGAATGAAGGTATTAGAGCCGTGACCCACTCTCAATACATCGATGATTTCACTACCAGAATCGTTAGATTTAGACTCTACACAAATGTGGATACCCTGCCACAAGATTTTTGTAGGTTGTAGCGCCGTTCCCGATCTGGGGCAATTAGATTTATGCTGAATGTTTGGTTTAATTTCAATCATCTTACTAATCCTATGAGCCGGGAAGCAGCCTTGTATAAGTTAAGCGATCGCCAGATGAATTTCGCAAAAGGTCGCAATTCCTTAATCAAGAAATTGACTAATATAATTACGTAAAAATAAGTAATCAGAGTAGCCGCAGTTGCGCCAAAAGCTCCATACTTAGGAATCAGCCACAAGTTCAATACTACATTTAAAATAGAGCCGACCACAGTCAAGTAAAGACCGTAGCGCAACTGACCCTCTATGGTAAAGTATGTGTTCCGCGCCACCCCAAAGTTACTGCCAAATTGCGCCCAAACATAAATTGTTAGTACTGCTGCTGACTTCGCATACTTTTCTCCATAAAGCAGATGCACTATCCAGGGAGAAAGTAATGAGATCGGGATTGCCACTCCCAACCATAAAAATATCATAATATCCGAGTAAATTTGAAATTTATTTAGATATTCTTCATAATTTGTCTTTCTCAAATTCGCTAACTTGGGAAAAATAGAACCCGATAGTATCATCGGCAAAAAATCGCAGATTTCCGAAATTTTAACAGCCGCAGCATAATACCCCAGTTCAGCATTTTTATTCATCGCACCGAGCATGATCTGATCGGTTTTCGAGTACACATAAACTGCAAGTCCCGACAAAATTATAGGCCAACTCTCCAATAGCAGTTGCTGACCACGCTCCCAACTGAATTGCCAATCCTTAATTTTATTACCGGTCAGCCGATAAAAATATACATAAGCTATTCCTACCAATGCCACCTCTGCCAATCGAATGCAGGCGAAGGCAAGCAGAGGAGCTTTAATTGTCACCAACCCAATTCTGACCGCAGCGACGAAAAAACTTACCGAATTTTTCGCCAACACTGTATATTTTGACTGGACTTGGGACTGAAACCAAAAATTTATCGCCTCAAAAGCATTAAAGATAGTTCCCGCAGCGATAATACCTACCAGCCACCGAGTCAGGCTGTCGTTGGGCTTGAGTAGCGAAATCACGGTGACAGTTAACAACAGAGTGATGCAGCCACCAGTAAATTGTAGTCCGAAGGCAGTTCCCAGCGTCTCATTTTTGCACTCAGGGTGGCGAGCGATATCTCGGATGACGATGCTACCCAACCCCATTGTCGCCACCGAACTAAACAGCGACACAAAGGCGAGCGCGTAGTTGAGCAAGCCAAATTGAGCCGGGCCCAAATAGCGAGCCACCCAAAGACCTACAAACAGACCCAGGGCCATCTGCAAGATTTGGTCAGTGAACAGCCAAGCGATGTTACTCAGTACCTGGCGCAGACCTGGCCCAAGCTTTTGATTTACCGCAGCTAGCTTGTCTAATATCACAAGATTTTAAATCTTTACAAAATGGAAAGACGGTTCTGGAACGCTCGGCAATCCGGCTAAACCAGACTCGTTAACAATATATACTATAGCTTGACACATCTGTTACGTGCCTAGTTCCGCTTACTTAGGAGTTACTTTATTGGAGAGTGCGATTGTCGGAAAGCCTTGCCGGAGTATTGCTGGTACTAATGTCTGCTTTGTTAGCGTTGTCTATGGCAAGTCGAACTGACAACATCGCGTAACTCAGCCAAACATCTGACATCTCCCCAATAGAAGCTTCTGTGATGTTATTCAAAATAATAAACACTAAAAAACAAATAGGTGTTCCCGCTTCTTCTAGTTTGCTGCGACTTAAAGACCGGACTGCATAAGCTAGATTGAAAATCAGGGAAATCAACATTAAAATTAATCCCGGCCAACCGAAATACAACAAGATCGATATAGCACCATTGTGAGCGTTTTTGGGTTGAAATCCAATAGGTGTATAAATGAAATAAGCAGGAGTGGCCGGACCTAACTTATCTTGTGTAAAAAAACCCTCGTATCCGTAGCCAAACCAGGGGCGCAAGTTAGCGGCATCGATTAACTGCGGCCAGAATTGCGTTCGCCCAGTCAGCGTCAAATCCTTGCCCAATCCCTCTACAACTATAGCCTCTATGTTTTCTACTAGGTAAACAGTCGCGATTATGCTGACCACTAGAAAACATATAATTGCAGTAAATGCCCACTGAAAACTTAACTTCTTTAAAAAACTCAGGGACGAAACTGCAATGATTAAGATCAGAGTAATAATTAGAGCGCTTCCCGACTTATTAGCTCTCACCAAGTAAAATGAAAAGAACATCATTCCCAAAGAAATCCAGCGCTCTCTCTTACTTTTAGCACCTTGAGAATAGTGCAAATACCAAAAAGCCGTACATAAAGACAAGATCCCACCCAAGGAATTTTTTGATTGAGTCAGCCCTGAAAAATCCCCGCTTCCAGGGGGTCTGAGCAGAAAACTAGATATTCCTAGTGCCGTATAAGCCCATCGCCAAAATCGACTTAGTTCATCCCACTTATATCGTGCAGATAAATAAAACCCGAAAGCAGTAAATCCAGAAAATGAGATCCCTGCTTTCAGAGTTTCCTCTGGAACTAGCGACCACAGTGTAGATATTAGAGGCATTATACAATAAAGTATAAAGCATGGATTCATTAAGACTACTTTAGCGAAAGAATCGATAAAGTTATTAGTAGCAAATGCTCTAAATCTTGAGAACAAAATAAACACAACCCACGGGTAAAAAAAGTATGGAAGCATGAATATAACGCCGGGATTTTCTGATTTTAAATTATTAAAGTGCAAATAATTAAAGGGAACTTGTGTAAGAAAGGGAGAAATATACAAATAAAGAATCCCAAATCCTTTTTCTAAAGACAATCCGATTTTTTTGCGGCTAGCAAGTTGAAATAATGTTAAAGTCGTGATTATAAAAAAACTTGCCAATATCCACATTAATAAAGAATTACCTAAAATCAGCTCTTTGATTTCTCTGGTTTTAGAGATAGCCATAACTGTTTTTCCTCTGTCAAAAACTGGGTGAAGTTATCTGTATCTTTCAACGGTTATTGGTATCGGCTCAGCTCACGCCGATAACTCACAGGTGTAAGCTAAAAGCTAGCACAGCAATTATAAAAATATAAAAATAGAGGTTTTTGGCCATTAAACAGGCGAGCTTTCAGCCTCGCCTCTAAAAAAGCTAAACTTGTTATAAATTATAGTCAATAAATTAGGTAGCTCATGGTTAATCCCCATTTTCCTAGACAAATAACCCCGTCAGTTGTGGGTCTGACCTTGCTGGTTTTCACTGTAATCGTTTGCCCCGATCACACTCAGGCACAACTGCCGAGCCGACCAGATGCAGGTCAACTCCCTAACGCTGTAACCGTTAGGGGAAAGGCGGAAAGTTACAGAATAGGAGGAGGTGATCGCATCCAAATTGAAATACTAGAAGTATCAGAACTCAGCCGAACCTACGAAGTTTTATCCGACGGTTCAGTTAACCTACCCCTAATCGGCCTAGTATCTCTTCGAGGCAGGACATTAGTAGAAGCTACTGATGTCATTAAAATTGCCTATCGCCGCATCCTCAAAGATCCCATCGTTACAGTCAGCCTCGTCACAGCCAGACCCCTCAACGTCGGCGTGATTGGAGAAGTCAACCGTCCCGGAAACTACACCCTCAACCTCACCCCAGGTGTCGGTGTCGCCCCGGCAGTACAGTACCCAACAGTTATCCAAGCACTGAGAACGGCCGAGGGAATTACTGGTCTTGCTGACATTCGCAACATCCAAATCCGCCGCCCTCAAGCGACAGGTTCAAACATACTCCTCACTGTCAACCTATGGAAATTTCTACAGGAAGGAGACATCAGCCAAGACATCATTTTGCAGGACAGAGACACCATAGTTGTCCCAACAGTTAACAGCTTCAACCAAGCAGAAGCCCGCCAAATAGCAAACGCTAATTTTTCGCCCCCACCAGAGAAACCCCGCTCAATTTCTATCGTCGGCGAAGTCAACAGCCCAGGGTCTT
>DATGYA010000530.1:0-3260 GCA_035298405.1 Kamptonema sp.
AGGAAATAAAACGGGTTTTTGGTTTGAGAGTAGTCGCTAAAGGCAAGAATATTCTTTCAAAAACCCGATTTTTATGCTATAGCGTTTCTCAATTATATGAGGTATAAAAACTACCCCCCCTAGCCCAGGGCGGTTTCATTCGACCTAGGGGCGGTGCCCCCGTGCCCGCCCAGAGGTCTGAAACCCTCATTTAATGGTTGGTGAGGGGGTAGGCACGGGGGCACTACCCCTACAAAATCGCGGTTTTGTTGAAGATGAGCTACTTTGAAGTGGAAGCGACGACGATAATCGGCGCTTTTTTTAACTGTTTATCGCTGTTTCCACTGCTGGTAAGAGTACAAACCAAGGGCTAACCAAAGTAACCCGAAAGCTTGCATTTTTAAAGGTGAGGCTACTTCGTGATAAACGAAGATAGCTAATAAGAATTGAATGCTGGGAGAGAGGGAGTGAAACAAGCCTAAAGCTGACAGTGGCAAGCGTTTTGCGCCTTCGCCATACAAGACAGAAGGGATGGCAGTGGCCCCGCAGCCAAGAATTAGCCAAAGGCGGTTTAATTCGGGCAAGTTATTGATAGCTTGAACATCTGCAAAGAACAGCAGATAGATAGCAGAAATAACTGCTAAAATTGCCATCTCTACTAAGCTTTGAACAATGGGTTCTGCCTTCACAGATGCTTTTTTTCTGGCTAGGCCGTAGAATGCCCAAGTTAAGCCGATGCCCAGGGCAAACCAGGGGAAATCTTCAGCGTTGCTGGTTAATAAAGCGGTAGCTGCTACGCCTAAGATGAGGGCTAACCAGTGAAACAATTGATAGCGTTCCCGGAATACAGTTAAGCCCAAAATCATTGAGGCAATATAGCTGAGAAACATTCCGGCGCTGCATTCGATCACCCGTCCATTGTGAATGGCAAGTACAAACAAATTAACGTGCATTCCTAGAAAGAAGGCTGAGGCAATTAATGCGAATAAATTGCCAGATTTGAGGATGCCGCTAACTTTCGACCAGCCATTATTAGGGAGTACGAAAAGGGACAAGAAAATGAAGGAACCAATCGCCCGTAATGCGGCAATTTGCTCAGCTTCTATGTCAGGAAAACCTTTGTAGAAGATGCAGTAAATGCCCCATAAGAAGCCTGCGGAGGCAACGTAAAGAACGCCAGAAGAAGTGACAGCCGCCTGAATGGGCTGTCTTGTTTCTAATTGGATTGTCATGTGTTTTATAACCTGGACTGTCTATGTTCTACGAGATGAAATCAGAAGGTCTTTCCTTATTGCTAAAGCAAGACATTCTCTTTAAGAGTAAAGCCAACTCCGTAAACAACAATTGCCAAAATCAACCCACTTTTGTGATTATTTACGGAGGTATTGAGTAAACAAGTGTGAACTCAATAAAAAAATCGTGAATGCCATCGTAGGGTGGGCGCTGCTGTCATAGATTTTGAATATAAGCGATCGAATCTGATAGCAGCGCCCACCTTACTTACTTATGGAGGTGTGCACGTAATCCCGTCTTTATCAGTATTAGGATCGCAGACACTCAGTAACAATTCGTGAGATTCACTGCGAACATTGATGGCTTTCCAAATGGGATTTAAACCACATAGAAAAGCGGCTGCGATCGCAGACAGAATGCCAGAAGAAGTGACGGCTACCCGAAGGAGCTGTCTTTTTTGCCGCTGAACTGTCATAATGTATTTGTGTTTTATAATTTGGACTGTCTGGCTTCGGTCAGATGAAGCCAGAAGGTCTTTCCTGATTGCCAGTACGACCTTCAATTTAAGAATCCCATAGGCTTTGTAAACACCAATTACACAAGGTGTGAGTCTGTGGGGAAGTGTTGAGTAAACAACTGTTAAGGCGATCGGCAGGGTATATTGGTTTCAACTTAATATCAAATCCTCAGTCCGACAGGGGTTAAAACCCCCGTCTCAAAGATTAAATCCTCTAAAGAGGATTAAAGAACTCATTAGTCCTCGACCGAGGACTTAAGCTATTAGACAGGGGTTTTAACCCAGGGCTGTTTCATTCTCGGAAAAACCGCGATTTTGTAGGGGTAGTGCCCCCGTGCCTACCCCCCTCACCAACCATCAAATGAGGGTTTCAGACCTCTGGGCGGGCACGGGGGCACCGCCCCTACGGAGAATGAAACCGCCCTGGGTTTTAACCCCTGGCAGTGTTTCAGTTTAATTTGACATCAGTGGGCAGGGTAAAGGGTAATATGACTAAAGGACAGTTCGATCGAGCATTTAACGAGTTACCACCCAGGCGGCGGGAAGTGCTGCTAGCGTTTTTGGCGGGTAAGACGGATGATGAGATAGCCAAATCCTTGTTCATAACTTCAAATACTGTCAGGCAACACATTAAAGAAATCTGCGATACTTTCTTAGTCGATGTTAAAAGCGACTTACCATCAGATAAACGCCAACATAGGCGACCTGAATTAATCGCCTTATTTGCCCAATACAAACCTGAATTACTCCCAAATTCTCCTCAAAATGGCTTTATCTGTGGTGATGGAAACGGCGATAGCAACACAGAAACGCGATGGGTAGGCCGCGAAGCTCTCATCAAAGAACTTATCGAAAAACTCCAAGGAAACTGTCGCATTCTCTCCATAGTCGGGATCACAGGCATCGGCAAAACTTCCCTCGCCAAACAACTCGCCAAACAACCCCAACTCAGCCAAAAATTGCCAGAAAAAGAGATAAGTTTTTTCCAAGAAGATCCAAAATTTCAAGTAGTAGCAGAACGCATCTTAGGCGCTGAATTAGCCAACAGTCCACAGTTACAACAGAATCCCGAAGAACTCGTTAAGGCAATGGTAAATCAGTTAAAATCCCAGCCGATTTTGCTGATACTTGATATGATAGAAGTAATATTAGAACCAGACGGAAAAAGCGGCCATCAGTTTAAAGATGAACTATTTGCAAAGTTCTTAGATCGGGTGGTATTAGCAGATACAATGCCGTCGCGAATTATCCTTACTTCTCAAGATCGGCCGCCAGTTATGGTACGAGGAGAATACCCAGAAAGATTTTTTGAGAAACCTCTACGCGGTTTGGAAGAAGAAGAGGCGATCGCGTTATTTCGGCAATGGGATGTGACGGTTGAGGGTGAAAAAACTCAGGAATATCTGCAACGGATTTTTGCGGTTTACGAAGGTCATCCCTTGGCTTTAAGCGCGATCGCGGGGGAAGTTCGCGAGAGTCCCTACGAGGGAAATCTTGAGAGTTATTGGGGTGATTATGGCTATGAAATTGA
>DATGYA010000531.1:0-4923 GCA_035298405.1 Kamptonema sp.
CAATCAAGCGATCGCCATTGCGCGAAACCATCACCGGATCGACAACCAAATTTTTAATCCCCAAAGTCTCCACCTGTTGAACCACCACCGCCATAATTTCCCGATTTAGCAGCATCCCAGTCTTAGCCGCCTGCACCCCAATATCCCCCACCACCGCCTCAATTTGCGCCTTCACCGCCTCTGGCGACAAAGCATCAACCCGCGTCACCCCCAAAGTATTTTGGGCCGTCACGCACGTTAAAGCACTGGTTCCATGCACGCAGTGAAACGCAAAAGTCCGTAAATCTGCCTGAATTCCCGCCCCGCCGCCGCTATCAGAACCCGCGATCGTCAAGGCTACAGGAACGCTTAAATTATTTACATTAGACATAATTATTTAAAAAGTATTTTACTTAAATTGTTGCTTCCGTCATCCCCAGAAATTTTTGTGTTTGTTCAGTAATACCAAATAGGCGATCGCCATGACAAAAAATTTCCCAAGCGCGAATTCCCATAAAACCAATACCTGCCGCCGCCAATGGCATCGCTGCCACACCTAAAAGCGCAGCAATGGGAGGAAATATCATACATAGTGTTAACAGAATGCCAGTAATTACACCACCCGCAATACCAGCCGTAGCAGTGGCGGTGGCGACTTTTTGAACTAACTCTGACTGGGTGATTTTCCCTTCAACACACAACAGCGAGTTTTCTAAGATAGAAAATACTAACTCGATCGCTGCTGCCGCGATCGCCCCTTTAATTGCTACCCCAACGATTTCGGTAACTGCTGCTTTAAAGGCAGCATCCGCTAAAACTTGCTTAGCGACTGCTAATTCTTCGGCAGTCATATCTACACCACCGCGATCGCGATTCACGCGCCAATATTCAAAAATCCCGTTAGCCGCTTCGCTGCCGCCTCCATTGACAACAGCTTGAATATGACTCCAATCTTTATCTTTACAGAAGTTACGAATTGCTTCTGGCCCCTGGGCTCGAATTTGGGCGGGTATCGATTCAAATACTTTTGCTGCCTCTTGAACATTTCGCATTCCGTCACGCACACCTGCCCTCATAAACTTGGTTTGCAACTGTTGTGGCAGGTTATCAAAACGGATGTTGTGTGCGACTTTGAAAGCTTCTTGAGTTGCGATCGCCCCCGCACTAACAATTGAACTGGGCGCTAATTCTACCCACGCCGTTACTACATTTGCACTTTCCTGAACTTTAGCAGCAATTTGGTTAGCGAAATTTTGAGTATCGGCAACAGTTTCTTGCACTTTCGCCGTTAGAAAGTCGAGGGGATTATGGTTAATTTCCATATCGATCCAGCTTGCATCGTTAATGGTTCAATTATTCTGACTATAACATTTAAAATAGTATTGTAGGGTGCGTCAGTCCAAAGCGTCTCCCGTGTAAACGTAACTGTTCGCTTTACTCGCACCCTACTTGTCGTTTAAATGCGAACAGCTTATTAAGCGTTAAGATTTATGTAATAACCAACCACTAACAACTAACAATTAACAACTAACAATTAACACAAATGAAACTCACCCGCATAGACCTTAACTCTTGGATATTAAATATCGCAGGCCAAACAGTGCTCCTCGATCCCTGGTTAGTCGATCCCCTCGTATTTTACGGTCAACCCTGGCTATTCACCGCCTACCATAACCACCCGCCAGCCTTTACCCCCACCACGCTACCCCCCATTGATTTAATTCTCATTTCCCAAGGTTTAGACGACCACTGTCATCAACCCACTTTAAAACAGCTCGATCGCGATATTCCCGCCCTCGCTTCCCCCACCGCCGCCAAAGTCCTCAGCGGGTTAGGCTATAGCCATATCACATCTTTGTCAAATTGGCAAGAGTTTATCCAAAATAACTTACAAATTATCGCCGTTCCCGGAGCTGAAATCCAACCGGGACAGATAGAAAATGGCTATTTACTCAAAGACTTAACCAGTGGCGAGACAATATATTATGAACCACATCTTTTTCGCTCAGAAGGAATAGAACCGCGACTAACAGGAATTGATGTCGCGATCGCGCCCATCATCGGTCAAATCTTCCCCCTTTTGGGAAAAGTCATCATGGGGCCAACAGAAGCCCTTAACCTCGTCCAAACCCTCAAACCCCGGTATTTCGTACCCACAGCCCTCGGCGACCTCCGCACCAGCGGCATTTTACCAATGTTAACCCGCTCAGTTGGGAGCCTAGAAGAATTTCGCGATCGCCTCATCGCCTCCCAACTCCCCACCCAACTGCTCATACCTGCCCCAGGCGAAACCCTCGAAATTTATAACTAAAAAAAACTTATATAGTCCTGATTCCCGAACTAAAATCGGTAAAAGTTAACAGTTAACCGTTAACCGTTAACTGTTAACGGTTAACAATTAACAATCCCTACCTCGGCGGACGGCGACCCCGCAAGAACTCAGGAATATCCAATCCCGGCAGAGATTTGGGATCTGGTGTCGGAGTAGGCGCAGGACTAGCACCACTTGCTCGCCGCATACTCTCCTTAACCACCGGCACCGAAAGCATCTCACCCGAAAAACCAGTAGCAATCACAGTAATCTTGATTTCGCCCTGAAGCCGTTCATCGATCACCGCCCCAAAAATAATATTCGCATTGGGATCGACCACCTCATAGATCGTCTCAGCCGCCGCATTCACCTCATGCAGCGTCATATCAGAACCGCCAGTAATGTTGAACACCACACCCCTAGCGCCCTCAATAGACGAAGCCTCAAGCAAAGGAGAAGCGATCGCCTGCATCGCCGCCTCCCGCGCCCTAGACTTTCCAGAGCCCAAACCAATGCCCATCAAAGCCGAACCAGCATCCGCCATCACCGCCCGCACATCGGCAAAATCAACATTCACCAAACCCGGAATCGTAATAATGTCAGATATGCCCTGCACCCCTTGTCGCAGAATATCATCCGCAACTCGGAAAGATTCTTGAAGGGGCATTTGTTCAGAAATCACAGACAACAGCTTGTCATTGGGGATCACGATCAACGTATCCACGCGACTTTGCAAAGCCGCAATACCTTCATCCGCTTGGCCCGTGCGTCTGCGTCCCTCAAAAATAAAAGGTCGCGTCACCACCCCCACAGTTAAAGCGCCCATCTCCTTAGCCACCTCAGCCACAATTGGAGCCGCGCCCGTTCCCGTGCCGCCCCCCATTCCGGCCGTAATGAAAACTAAGTCAGAATTGCTTAAAGCATTAGCAATCTCATCGCGAGACTCCTCAGCCGCCTTCTGACCAATGGCAGGATTACCTCCCGCCCCCAGACCACGAGTTAACTTTTGTCCTACTTGCAAGCGTTTGCCGGCATTAGACAGAGCCAAAGCTTGGGCATCAGTGTTCATCGTCCAAAACTCAACACCTGCAAGTTCACTGGCGATCATGCGGTTAACGGCATTGTTCCCACCCCCACCGACACCAATCACTTTAATTCTGGCTGCATTACTTGGCACAATATCGCCACTCCTAGATTCTTCGCGGGGCATGGCTTTAATATCGATATTAGGATCTCCTAAATATATCCCAGACTTGCGTCCAAAGGGATTACCGGAATCGACTGTCAGGGTCAAATTCGCTTGTTCTTCCGAATGGGTACTGTCGGAGCCAGACCCCTGTCTATTATTAAGAGTCATTTAGAATCGGGGATCGTAAATAAACAGCTTTTCAACTCTAGGCAAGTCAAACATCACTATAATTTAAGTTGTGTCCGTAGCCAACAATCGCAAGGTTTCATGTTAGCAAGTTGGCAACTTTCATAGCAAGGCTTGGAAAACTCCTTTGACCAAGGCTGAATTTATAACTCATAGCACACTTAATTGGCATTGACTCTAATTGCCTAATTTACCGCTGTTCCCGCTCCGGAATGTGAATCATTGGGGAGGCAGGATTTTTCAGATCGATGTAAGCAATTTTGCTGGAATCCAGTTGTTTTGGCAATTGCCGCATTTTGTCCAAAACCCTTAGCTGTTCAGCCATTAGAGAACTATAGGGCCCCAAATGTACGACACCTAGTTCAGTCGTTAGGATTAAGTTTCCCGGATTTTGCCAGTCCACCTCAAACACTTTGACAACGCTGCGGCTGAGTGCAGAGTAAAATTGAGGCCAATAGGCGCGGTAGAGTTCAAACTGACCGATGACTTTGAGCGTCGGCATAGAGTGCGCGATCGCCGCTGTCTTCGATGCACCGCTGCCCTCCGAGACACCGTGCGATCGCTTATCAGCAGTATAGCTCTCTAAGGGCATCCAGCCCCCATTCGCATCTAGCCAGCCAGTGGTCTGAGTTCCCTGTGCGGGTGTGATTGCTGTCGTAGGTTGCGCGATCGCCACAGGCAGCCGTTCTTGCACTTCTACCGTCACTGAAGGCGGAAACAAATGCCGAGTCACCTTTGCTTTCGCGATCGGCCCAGTTGACTCCAGTTTTTTAGCCAGAGCTTGAGGCTGTATGCCCCACACAGACTGGGGATAAGACAGCGGTAGTAAAGACATCACCGCACGGTCAGAAAGCCACTGATTGCCCTCAACCTTAACCTGTTCAGGTCTTGTTATCAACCAAACAGGCTGAGAGATCCCCCACAGCAAACCCCCTGCAAAGGTACTGACTGCCAGCATTTGCCAAATTCCCTGAGCCCATTTCCACCGCCTTTGGCGGCGCAACTGGTGTCGCCTACGCCCTAACTCCGTTTGAGAAACTGATGCAAAACTAGGCATTTACCCACCACCCCTTTCGGTCTGCCTTTCTTCCCTAATAATTTAACCAGATCCTCGTAAATTTACCCCAGCCACCAAAGAAATTTGCCACAACCTCTGTCACAGGCTAACTGCTAACTGCTAATGGCTAATGGCTAACTGCTAACTGCTAATTGCTAATGGCTAACTGCTAATTGCTAATTTTTCCTCCTTATCTTCCCC
>DATGYA010000532.1:0-2189 GCA_035298405.1 Kamptonema sp.
ATCGAGGGAGAAGAAATAGGTAATTTAGAATTACCAGTATGCGATGGGTTAGTAGCTGGCTCAGTTTTGGCGGATGCGATCGCGGCCAAATTTGCTTGGGAAATTCTTGGTAAATTCTTTGAAAATACAATCTGGAAAGGTCAAAATTCAGCCAAGGAATTGCACAATAAAATCGGCTGGACGGCGTTTTTACAAGATATTTGGGGACGTGCCCACTGGAAAGGCGATCGCTTTTATGATTCCCAGGTGTGGGAGGAAACTACCAGGCGAAGCATAGATAATGGTTTTGTAGTCATCGAAATTAGCGAAGAAATTCCGCACTTAGAAGTTGCACTTCCAGAAATTGATGTGCTGCTGACAATTGGCGGCGCTGCTATTGGCATTGTCACTGTTAATAGTGAATACAATTTTATTTCTTCCCAAGTATTGCGAGTGGCGCTGATTAATGCTACTGGTGTTGAATTGTGCCGCGCTTGCGTGCGCGAAGGGTTGCTGGGTAAACCATTAAATGAGGCAATATCGCTGCGATCGCGCTTGGCCCAGGCAAAAGCCAAAAGGCAACAACAAACAGGAATTTTGCCTTTTACGTCATACTTAGCACCTCCTAATTATGCGGTGTTAGGTCGCCATTTAGGAGCAATCGGCACGAGTGCTTCCCGACGTGCAATGCTGCCAGTAGCGGCTATGAGAGACTTGTTAGAAATGAGCGATCGCGCAGGTTCAGCGATTCAGGTTCCCCCTGTTGTAGAGCGAATATTGTACGCACCTGATGCGATCCGGCTTCCATCTCAAAATCTGCGATCGCTACAGCCGAAAATTCAGCATACTACCGATCTTTCTGAGAATATTTTAACTGAAAAACTCCCGATTTTAATGTATCGGCGCATCATACCTGCTGCCTTTGAGGAACAATTGCGTTATTTGCGGGATAACGGTTATTACAGTATTGGATGGGAAGATTGGCTCATCGCGATCGCTTCCAAAACTCCCTTGCCTGGTAAAGCCGTTTTGATTACATTTGACGGCGGTTATCAAGACTTTTACGAATATGCTTGGCCGCTGTTAAAAACTTATGGGTTTAAGGCGACAGTATTTTTAGTTTGCGATCGCGTCGGAAAAACAAATAACTGGGAAAAAGCGGATTCTGAAGAAATACAGTTAATGGGATGGTCAGAAATTCGTCAACTTCAACAACAGGAGATAGACTTTGGTTCTCTGGGAATAACTTATCAGCCGCTTACTACTTTATCTGCGGTAGAGATAGTGAGAGAAGCCGCGCGATCGCGCCGCATTTTGGAACAAGTTTTAGGAGTTTCTATTAAAGCTTTCGCTTATCCTTATGGAGATTTCGATCCAGTAGTCCAGCATTTAATCGGAGCTTGCGGCTACACTTTTGGTGTAGGTAGTTGGTCGAGTTTGAGTAGTTTTTCTGATAATTTATTGGGGTTGCCGAGAATTGAAATTACTGGGAATGATGGGTTGCAAGAGTTTGAAAGTAAGTTGAATTTAGGATGGTAGAGTTACCTAGTTAGTAGAAGATAGTTACTATATGATATGATATAATCAATTAACGAATATACATGATAACACTGAAAATTCTGTGGCAATGAGTGATAGAATAGCTAACTGCCTCAACTACAACCTACTCAACCTATGCCATCATCGGGAGTCCAATACTTGATTATCAATGCCCTAGACACCCTAGACTTGCTCATCTGGAGGATATATGATGAAGAAAAGGGATTTTGGTATATCCGCACCCCTAGCCGAGTATTACCAAGGGCTGCCCTTTTGCAAAATGGCGATATTGTTCCTCTCGCAGCCGTTGAAAACTATGACGAAACCGAATGATAACAACAGACAGCAAGTACAGCGTTTAGATGAATTAATGGCGATCGCGCGTCAAAGATTCCTCGATGCAGGC
Organism: Kamptonema sp.; assembly: GCA_035298405.1. GTDB lineage: Bacteria > Cyanobacteriota > Cyanobacteriia > Cyanobacteriales > Microcoleaceae > Kamptonema. Next base: position 1,925 of record DATGYA010000532.1, read on the forward strand.
GGCGATCCTCGACGTTTACCCTCCGGTTTAAAAGGCGATGATTACATGACAGACGCAGAAAGAGAAGAAGCACTTACAATAGCGCGATCGCTCTTTAACGATGAATATATAAACAGCTATCTAGAAAAAAAGCGTCAAAACCAGTTAACAGTTAACGGTTAACCGTTAACTGTTAACAAAAAATTAATCCGAAGTCCCAGTTTGGATCGAATCTTTAGAAGCCTGCGTCCACTCAGTGTGGAAAAACTCACCGCGAGGCTTATCA
>DATGYA010000533.1:0-6749 GCA_035298405.1 Kamptonema sp.
ACTACTCCGCGATAACGAAAAAGCAGAAAAACAACGAGGCGAAAAACTAGAGAAAAACATTCAAGCGATCGGCGTAGGCTTAGCCGCAGGAGGTATCGCTGCCTCTAGCGGGCCAGATAAACTTTTGACAACCCCCCACCCCTTTATCTTCTCCTTTATCCTCAGCATCCTTATCGCCTACTTAGCTTGGAAGATAACAAAGTGGGCACTGGGTAGAGAGCGATCGCAACGATAAACTAGAAGCTTCAGCAGTTAAAAAACGGCAGAATCTCACCTATCCCCGTTTTTAAGGGCGTTGGGCGCTCTATTATCCCAAATTTTACCGTAGTCAACTAGCGATCGCGCTCAAGCCCTACTATAGTTGCAGGATACGTTTGCAAATTTCCATACCCAACCTAGCTAAGATTCTATGGCTCGCGAGCCAATTCCCACATGGTATTTCGCGCTAGTTATCGTTCACTTAGAAGACCGATTTCTAATGGTACAAGAGTGCAAACACGATCAGCAGTGGTATCTTCCTGCGGGGCGAGTGGAACCTGGAGAAAACCTCCTAGAAGCTGCACAGCGCAATACCTTACAGGAAGCAGGCATCCCCATCATACTGGAAGGAATTCTCCGCTTTGAGCATACAGTCATGCCCAAGGGTAAAGTTCGCGTCCGGGTAATTTTTGTGGCCCGCCCTCAAGATAGTACCCCCCCAAAGAGCAAACCTGACGAACATAGTTTGGGTGCGGGGTGGTATGCTCTCAAAGAATTAGATCGACTGTCCCTGCGCGGCGAGGAAGTTCGGGAAATGATTTATTACATGGCAAGCGGCGCACCTGTTTACCCCCTAGAGGTACTCAGTTTCGAGGGTGCGCCCTTTAAGCGGCACCGCTATCGGTGGTAAAAAAATGAGCGATCGCGACAACATGAAACTAGGCACTCTCTACGGCATTGGCGTTGGGCCAGGCGACCCAGAATTGCTCACCGTTAAAGGGCTACGGCTACTCAAAACCGTGCCAGTAGTGGCATTTCCTGCTGGTATCGGCGGCAAACCCGGCATCGCTGAGCAAATAATAGCCCAGTGGCTCAATCCCAATCAATTGCTATCACCTCTTATTTTTCCTTACGTACAGGATGAGGTTGCTTTAAGTCAAGCATGGGAATTAGCGGCAGAACAAGTCTGGCAATATATTCAGCAGGGAAAAGATGTCGCTTTTGTTTCCGAAGGAGATGTCAGTTTCTACAGCACCTTTACCTATTTGGCACAAACTCTGCACGCATGGCATCCAGAAGTCGTAGTGCAAACAGTACCGGGAATTTGTTCGCCTTTAGCCGCCGCTGCTGTTTTGGGCATTCCTTTAACTATTCGAGCTCAGCGCCTTGCCATCTTACCCGCGCTCTATAATGTAACAGAATTGGAAACGGCCTTAGATTGCTCTGATGTAGTAGTTTTAATGAAGGTAAGTTCTGTTTACGAGCAGGTTTGGGCTGTATTGGAGCGGCGTGGGTTGCTCGATCGCGCTTATGTTGTAGAACGAGCGACTTTACCAGAACAGGTTGTTTATCGCGGACTGTGCGATCGCCCCCACTTGCAATTACCATATTTTTCTATAATGATTATTCAAACTGTTAACAACTAACACTTAACAACTAACAACCAACAACTAACAACTAACAATTAACAACTAACAATTAGCCATGCCTTATTCGTCATCATTTACATTTATAGGTGAACAACTGCGTCAACCGAGTTGGTGGGCCGCGATCGCCTCTATAAGCATTCATGGAATCTTAGGGGTAAGCACTCCTGTACTCTCCGTCTTTTCTCCACCCCAAAAGCCACCGGGAAAAGTTGAAGTAGTGCAGCTAACACCCGCAGAAATGAGCCGCTTACCCCAAACATTGCCAGCACAAATATCTACACCAAAATTTGACCTATCACCCATTCCTGCACCCCCCAATGTCATACCGCCTTTACCACCTGCACCCTCTGACCTTCAATTTCCGTCTCTCCCGCCGGGAATGTCATCTTTTCTGCCGCCGCGATCGTCTCTACCTTCCTTAAATTCACTGCCACCATCTAATACTGTCCCATCCACTCCACCCCCAAATAGACCTTTATCGACGATCAATCCCCCGCCTCCACAACCGCAGCCAAACCTGATTATTCCACCACCGTTGCAGGGAGGGCCTTTACCCCCGCCGCCGACGGTGCGGAACGATCCGCAAACTGAGAATGACTTGGATAAGTACCGTAACGCTGATAGCAGACGACCGCAGTTTGACCCTCCCAGAATATATACCCCTGACGATTTCCCTCAAAACGGAACTACTTCAGACCCAAATAAGGTCGCTGTAAATCCAGATCCTAAACAGGTTCCTCCGACTAGCGGAAACCCAGGGGAAAATCCGGGTACTACAGCGCCAACGCCTAGCGTCCAAGATCCGACCAAGAGAAATCGGCTTGCAGAAAGTCCGATGGTGACAGCGATGCGGCAAAAAATGGAAGCGGAACGCCAAGCTGGACAAAAGCCGAACCCTGATACTCAAACTGGCTCAATTTCAAGGTCAAATGAGCAGGATATGGCTTTTGCAAAGACATATTCTTCCCTCTTTACTAAATTTCAGCAGGCTTATCCTGGTCTGGAAATGACGCGCTACGTTTTTGTACCAGTGGCTTACCCCAAAGAAGCTTGTTCGCAAAAGCTGGAGGATAAAGTTATTTATGGGGTGATTGTGAAGCCTTCAGGTGCGATCGCTGCTGCTCCTGAATTGTTAGCAACTAAGGGTTACAATGTTCTCGATCTGGCAGCGAAAAATGCGATTAGCACTTACAGATTTCCAGCAACTAGCGCTCCTAAGCTCTATCCGTTAGTTTTTGAGTTTAAGTATGATGAGAAAGTCTGTAGCGGTTTGCAACCTGTAGCGCCGTCCCCATCTCCGAAACCCTCGCCAACCCCTCAACCACCACAATCATCGCCAACCCCTCAACCACCACAATCATCACCAACACCATCACCAGCACCTCAACCGCAACAGTCAGCGCCACAGTCGCCAAGCGCCTCCCCTGTACCGCAACAGTCCACACCGCCGTCACCAACACCAACGCCGGAAACCTCGCCAACGCCGACACCGGAAACCTCATCAACACCAACGCCAACACCAGAATCATCACCAACGCCAACGCCAGAAACTTCACCAACGCCGACACCAGAATCATCAGTGTCACCAACGCCGACACCAGAATCATCACCAACGCCAACACCAGAATCTACTGTAAATTAGACTCAGCAAGGTGTTGTTGGCAAAACTCAACTGCTCTGGCTAAGTCGCTGGTTTGTTGGGGATAGTCAAGGACAGGGCGATCGATGACGATTAGTGGTATGCCTAATTTGGCGGCAACTTCGCGCTTGATATCTTCCCCTCCGGGAGTTCCTGAAGCTTTGGTGATAACTAGGGAAATTTGCCACTGCTGCCAAAGTGCTGTTTCTAATTCTGCTGATATTGGGGGACGAATGGCAATTAAGCGATCGCCACTAAAACCAGCTTCTATTGCTGCTGCAAGCGATCGCGCCGCTGGTAGAATTCGCGCAAACAAGGTAGACTTTGTTTGCCAAGAACGAAACAGCAACAGCGGTCGATATCCTACTGTCAATAATACTCTTTTTCCTGTGAGATAATTACCAGCCAGCAGGCTTTCCCAGTTAGCTAGTTCAATTACTAACTTATCCTCAATTATTGGTACTTTTGCGGACTTGGAACTCTGCAAAGACAAACGTTCGTAGCGTAAGTAAGGAATTTGCCAGCGCTCGGCTGCGGAAATAGCTAAATGAGAAATACTCACGGCATAGGGATGAGAAGCATCCAAAATCGCCACAATTTGTTGCTCCTGCAAAAACTCTCCTAGCTCAATATCATCTAAATTTCCAACCCAAACTCGCAGAGTTGGTATTGCCGGATAAAGATTTTTAGCTGTCTCTGTAGTAACAGAAATTGTACAGGGAAGTTCGCACTGAGCAAGGACTCTAGCTATTTGAGCGCTTTCAGAAGTGCCGCCAACTAGCCAGATGCGGCGGTTATTGTAATTGGGATCTCCCTTCCTCACATTTTTAATTTTTAATTTTTTTTATAAATTTTTAATTGAATTGTACTTTGTAAAGGTCAAATAACTCGCCTTTTTTCTTTTTAATTACTTTTGCACCAGCCGTTTTAATTAATTTTTCCCAATCTGCGATCGCCTCTAGAAATACCTCTGCTCCTCGATAGGTTTCCAAAATTGCCCAATCCTCAGCCAAAGGTGCGTCCGGGTTGAGAACATCGAAAACAAAAAAACCTTCCGGTTTCAAAACTCGCTTAACTTCCCCCATCACCACCCCCCAATATTCTAGGGGAAAATAACAGCTAAACCCCGTTGCTAAGCACAAATCAAACTGATCTTCTTCATAATTCAAGCGGTGAGCCGGCCCCAATTGTACGCCTTTAAACAACTTAGAATTGAGTTGAGGGCCGCGAGCATTTAAAGCATCTCGCGCCACAGTACTACTATCTTGTCCGTAAAAAAAGGCTTCCCAGTCCCGCCAAGGATAAACCAAAAAGCTGACCCCGCAGCCAATATCTAAACAGCGCTGATTTTTTTGGGGTTTGGCAATTTCCCAAAAAGGGGATGTCACCTTGGCAAGCAGAGTGCCTGCTGCTAAGTCGCGGAAAATTGGCATTGCCTCCACTTCTTCTGGCAAGGCGAAATGTTCTCCTCTAAATTCGCGATCGAAGCGAGAGGAAACTTGAGAAAGTAGAGCCTGCCAACTCTCAGGATGGCCTTCTGCAAACCAAGAGCGATCGCCTTCAGAATGTTGACTTGTACCAACGCGGTCGAGCTTTTTGGACATCAATTAATACCTTTTAGTAGAACCCTTGAGTGCCTTTGTAAAATTCTGGCGATACGACTGATTAAAAATTAACGCTGGCCACAGGAGCGATAGCTTCAGCCGATTTGGAAAGCTTCTGCCGAAGTTCGTTCGCTCAAACCCCTGCCAAAACTTCCAAATACCGCCTCCATAAATGACCAGCAACGCCAAGCTAATTAACGTACCCATCAAATAAACCCCTAAGTAATCGATAAAGTTCGGTAAACTTCATAAAGTGCTACCCTCTTCAATTTTAGGGCGAAGCATTCAAACAGCGTGCAGTTATTGGAAAGATAGCAGAGATTTACTGCCAGAATCCTTCGCTCCTACATATATATTTACAAAAGTGGGATGCTTCCATTGCACTTAATTACTTATAACTTTTTTTGGCCCTATACAGCCTATAATAACTTAACATTGCCGTCCCGTAATGCCTAATTCGTGATGCAGTATCAGCAATAGGCCTCATACTACATAATGGAGCCGATCGCCTCCCTAGATTTTTGAGACTTACACATCATCAAAGCTGAAGGCCCAGAGCTCTGAAGGTTGACAAGTTTAATCGAGCAATAATTCCCTGTTGACAATGACCAGGAACGCTTATATTTGCAAGGAGGACTTATGCGAGCAGTGCTAATGGCTGGAGGGTCGGGAACGCGGCTCAGACCGCTGACCTGCGATCTGCCCAAACCAATGGTACCTTTTCTAAACCGACCCATTGCCGAACATATCATCAATTTGCTACGGCGGCACAACATTACAGAAATTATCGCTACGCTGCACTACCTACCTGATGTGATGCGCGAACACTTTTCAGACGGTAGTGACTTCGGCGTACAGATGACTTACGCAGTCGAAGAAGACCAACCTCTAGGCACTGCTGGCTGTGTTAAAAATATTGCCGAACTTCTAGATCGTACTTTCTTAGTAATTAGCGGCGACAGCATCACAGACTTTGATTTAACGGCTGCTATAAAATTTCACCACAGCATGAAGTCAAAAGCTACTTTGATTTTAACTCGCGTTCCCGATCCGATGGAATTTGGGGTGGTGATTACTGATGAAAACTACCGCATTCGCAGGTTTCTAGAAAAGCCCTCTACCAGTGAAGTTTTCTCCGATACAGTCAACACTGGCACTTATATTCTAGAACCTGAAGTTTTAAATTATCTACCACTTAATGAAGAATGCGACTTCTCGAAAGATTTGTTTCCCTTACTACTAGAAAAAAATGAGCCGATGTTTGGCTACGTCGCCAACGGCTACTGGTGCGATGTCGGTCAGTTAGACATCTACCGCGAAGCTCAGTATGATGCTCTGCATGGAAAAGTAAAATTAGAATACCCTTATTACGAGCAAAAGCCGGGGCTGTGGGTGGGTCAAAATACTTTTATTGACGAATCTGCGATCGTAGAAACGCCTGCGATTATTGGTAGCAACTGCCGGATTGGGCCGAGGGTGAAAATCGAGGCGGGTAGTGCGATCGGCGATAATGTTACTGTTGGCCCTGATGCCAACCTCAAACGCCCTATTATCTGGAACGGTGCAATTATTGGCGAAGATGTCCACCTCAGAGCCTGCGTAATTTGTCGCGGTACTCGCGTGGATCGTCGCGCTCACGTTTTGGAAGGCGCTGTGATTGGTTCTATGTGTTCTGTCGGAGAAGAAGCACAAATCAGCCCCAATGTTCGCGTCTGGCCGAGTAAAAATATTGAATCAGGAGCTCTACTAAATAATAACTTGATTTGGGGAGAGCAGGCTAAGCGCAATCTTTTCGGACAGCGAGGTGTGCAGGGATTAGCTAATGTTGACATTACTCCAGAATTTGCAGTTAAATTGGGCGCTGCTTATGGCTCTACG
>DATGYA010000534.1:0-3669 GCA_035298405.1 Kamptonema sp.
TGCTGATGCTCAACAACCCCTCGATTTCCTACTAATTGCAGGTGTACCCTTGAATGAGCCTGTGGTGCGCTACGGCCCGTTTGTGATGAACACCGAAGTCGAAATTATGCAGGCGATCGCAGATTACCAAAATGGAAGGATAGGACAGATCCATGTTTAATACACTTCAACACCGGATTAATCGACATCAACTATTGAGCGAGTTACGAATCAAATTGCTGGACTTGCACAAAATATTGTTGAACACTGAGCGCGTCACCTACGAGCAAGTGCGGGGAAATGTTTCCAGAGGGGAACTGCTACAACTGGCGATTAATGACGAGCGATTCGCCTGGTTACATCAACTCTCTGAACTGATTTTACAAATTGACGATCTGATCCATGCCGATGAGCCTGTTACAAAAGAAGCGATCGCCAGTCTGGTTAATGAGGTGCGGACTTTGCTCACACCAGACGAATCGGGAAATGATTTTGCAATTAAGTATGATGCAGCATTGCAACGCAATCCCGATGTGGTGTTAGCTCATGCCGATGTTGTCATGGTGCTAGCTAACACTGAGAAATAAACCGATGCTGTTTGTCCAAGTTGAGTGCAATTTGGACAAACTATTTCTTCCAATTCATTTTCATTATAAATTTAATTTCCTGAAAATTATATTTTACTTTTTACTGCGGCTATACAATGAAAAAGCGAATTCTAGGATTAGATCCAGGGCTGGCAATTCTAGGATTTGGGGTAATTGACTGTCAAATTATTGCTGCTGCTCAAGACGAAAGCTATCAGGTTTCAATGATTGACTTTGGCGTAATTAAAACACCAGCAGGTGAGGATATGGGGCAGCGACTCCGCACAATTTACGATGATTTGCACGTCATAGTTGAGCAATTTAAACCAGATTTGGCCGTAGCTGAAAAATTATTTTTCTATAAAATGGGGAGTGCGATTATTGTAGCTCAAGCGCGGGGAGTTTTGATGTTAGTATTAGCTCAGCAAGGCGTGCCATTAGTTGAATTTACCCCCGCTCAAATTAAACTAGCTTTAACGGGGCGGGGCAATGCTGATAAGTACGATGTACAAGATGCCGTGGCGCGGGAGTTAGAGTTAGATTACATTCCTAAACCGGATGATGCTGCTGATGCTTTGGCTGTGGCATTAACGGCTTGGTTTGACGATGATATTTGTCCAAAAACATTATAATAGACTAAGCTAGAGTCTGCCTGAAATTTGAAAACTTAAGGCAGCGTACAAACTTTTCCCGACCACAGGGAACCAATAGCGTTTATTATTCCTAAAGGCTCATCTAGAGAGCGGTTGCGATCGCGATTAATGCCGCACTCTTGTTGAGTCCGATCGGACTTTTTACTCTGCGAACATGACTGTAAAACTACGAGCGCTCTTACCCAGTTTACTTAGTGTATTTTTGCTCAACTCTCCAGCCAAAGCCGACATCTTGACATCTTGGCACTTCGATAGTACCCGCAATCAGCTAGAATTTACAACTGATTCAAAAGTTCAACCCAAAGTTCAACTCATCGCTAATCCTAGCCGTTTAGTAATTGACTTACCAGGAATAATTTTGGAAGATCGCGAAACTCCTCAGCAAGGAGCTTCATTTATTCAAGAAATTCGCGTTGGACAGTTTGACTCTGACACTACCAGATTAGTGATTGAATTAGCCCCTGGCTATACATTAGACCCGCAACAAGTTCGCGTAATTGGGGAATCTTCCACTCGTTGGTCTGTGCAATTACCAACTCCGGTTTTTGCCGGAAATGGTAGCTTTTCACCTCAAGCAATAACGCCGATCGATCGGCAAAATGCTGAAGTTCCATCGCCGACTTTAAATCGAGATTATGCTGACAATTTAGCGATACCAAAAGGTTCAGAAATGATGGCTGTTAAGCCTAAAATTGAAGCTTTAATTGAGCGGTACGATACGCTGAGTTCGGGAATGTTTTTTCTGGATTTGGATACAGGCAACTATTTGGATATCAAGGGTTCTCGGATATTTCCAGCGGCGAGTACTATTAAATTACCAATTCTCATCGCTTTTTATCAAGATGTAGATGCGGGTAAAATTAGCATGGACGAAACGCTAGTGATGCGACCAGACTTAGTTGCCAGCGGTTCTGGAACTATGCAAGACGAGGCAGATTGGACTAAGTTTAGCATCAGAGAAACTGTGGCTAAGATGATTACGATCAGCGACAATACTGCCACAAATATGATTATCGATCGTTTAGGAGGAATCGCTAAACTTAATCAGCGCTTTCGCAGTTGGGGTCTGAATGATACTGTAATTCGCAATTGGCTCGGCGATTTTCAAGGAACAAATACAACCAGTTCTGTGGATATGGTGCGGTTGCTGGCGATGGTAGTTCGCAACAACTTAGTTTCTGATTATAGCCGCGAACAAGTATTAGGATTGTTGCGCCACACTACGATTAAAACACTGCTTCCTGCTGGCATCGGGCCTGGCGCTGTGATTGCTGACAAAACCGGAGATATCGGTTTTTTGGTGGGGGATGCTGGCATCATTGATATGCCAAATGGTAAGCGCTATTTAGCGGCTATTTTTGTTGAACGCCCTTATAATGACCCGATTGTGAGGGATTTTGTTCGCCAAATTTCGCGATTGGTTTATAATTATTTAGACCAGTCTACAGCTAGAGTATCTATTGATGCTCCCAACTCTAGAAAGTAAAGCGATTAGACTGCTTGCAAAAATATCAGGTGCGAGCGATCGCTGGTACAGCAAGGCGGGTGCATCAGCTAGAACACAGCGAAGCTTACAGGGAAACGGTTCGGACTGATGCACCCTACAATCGTCCTTGTAACTGCCAAACAGCCTAGTAGGAGCGCCCACCTGAATAATTTGACACTTTAAGGTAGAATTTAACTAGCGAACCGCAAAGGCGCAGAGGGCGCAGAGAGAAGAGTAAGAGTAAGAGTACGTTACCTGTTTGAATGCAACTCAGTATCCAAAATGAAACGAAAGCATCCGAAATTCGCTTTAGTGTTGGCAGGAAATGCCGTCCTTTCGACGCTTTTATTGTCTGTTGGTGTTGCTTTTGGCGCACCTGCATCTCCTAATGCTCCTGAAGCAACTTCGACAACAATTCCTAGTAAGGAACGGCTGGAAATTGAGAAATTGCGATCGCAAAATCGCATTCTCGAGCGTACTCAAGCTGAAAATGTCCGTAGTTTTAGTCGCACCACGACTTTATTTAATGTTGTGCTTGTGGCTATGGCGGTACTTTTGGCTACTGCGATCGCGGCTTTGTTATTATTGCGGCGAGCGGTGATGCGTGAGATCGCAGATATGGCGAGAAGTCAGCTAAATGAATTAAAAGGTTTGGATCTGAAGATTGCTGAGGCGAATCAAACGGTACAAAAATTGCTCGAAAAAGCTCAGGATATAGCCGAAGATTTAGAGCAGGAGCAATTGAATTTTCAGGAAGAGATAGATGTTAAAAAAGAAAAGACATCAAATCTGTTTTCGGAAGTGCTAGGGGATGTCCGAGAACAAACGAATGCTAGTTTGTTAAATCTCAAGAAATCTGAGACAGAATTTGCAGCTAGGCTTGTTGAAATTGAGTCAAACATTCAAAAGCAAGGCGGGTTAATTCTCGAAAATTTAGAAAAATTAAGTTTGGAGTTTGCTCCTG
>DATGYA010000535.1:0-16667 GCA_035298405.1 Kamptonema sp.
AGAAGAATACCAACTAATTTCATTAGGTGAATATATCAATATATCTAATTTCAAAAAAGATTACTTTTCACAGGGAGCCAACCACAAAGCTAGGTTACTTAGATAGGCTTTGAGATCGTTTAAGGCTTGGGGGTTAGTTTGCATAGTATTCCCTGGTTCCTCTTCTACAAAGCTGGGGCAACCCATTGTTACATCCCAGTTGTAGTCGCAAAAGTGGTGAAAAGTAGATTCTGCGATCGCTCTCCCCATACCTTCAGTTTCCCCCTCAAAGGCAACCATCAAGTTAAAATGCCTACCAGAAACTAGGCTTTTCCCCATAGCCACCACCCGGCAGTTAGCCTCACCCGATGGCACTCCTACGGCTCCCTCGTGGGGATGGGCGGGGAGGAATTCGATTTGCCCACTAGGAGAATTTGGGTTTAATAGAACGGGGTGTATAGGCAAAATGGGAGTGATTTTCTGGCAGTCACCATTTTTACCGGAGTGATAATTGGGAAAGGAAATCGAGGTGGTGTAAATATCATCAATACAGGAACGAGAAGGATCGGGATCGGGATTTTTGCTCTGAAAAAAGTGTGCGGCTCCCACAGTTTCTAAATTACAAATAGAACAGCCTAAATCTTGATGATCGCGAGTGACTAGCAAGCCTCCGCCCCTCCGCCAAAATCTGCTTATTGCCTCACATTCAGTGCTAGTTAAACCATCTCCTATATCTACAGCAAAGAGCCATAGTTCATCAAAATCCGATCGGTCTAGGGTGCTGAGAATGGGGTCATTACCATCGGGGTTATTATCGCGATCGCGTGCTACTATCGAATACAAAGGATTACCCGCTGCATCTTGCAGGGATGCTAGATAGTTGGCGAGCATAGAGAAACGAGAAATGTTCCAGTCATCGACTGTGGGCGGAATAGTAGTTTGCAGTAAGATGTTAATAGGCTGTTTCATAGAAACTTATCCCAAGGATCTAAGGGTTTGGCAGCAATTATAGAGAAATCATCATAACTTTAACATAACTTTAACACAAGTCTTGATATAACTTTTCTCAAGCAAGTGAGGTCGGCCATTAGCAATTAGCCATTAGCAATTAGCCATTAGCAATTAGCCATTTTCTTCCTCCGCTACCTGTTTGAGGCGGCGTAATTGTGCTTGCATATCTGCTTGCGTCCAAGGAGCAGCAAAGCGGTTAAAGCCGAAACGAATTAAGGGATTTGGGATCTCGAATTCAAAGCGGTTGAGCAGACGAGTTAGTTCGCCTTGGGGTTGACATTCCCAGCGATCGCGCCCCTGAAAAAATCCCTCAAACCCCCAAACAATTAGACCTGGTTCTCGCTCTAAAACTATACTGTCTAAGGTGGGTTGCAAAATAGGAATTTGTATGATAAAGCGGCTGCGGCTTCCAACATTGGTATCCCAATTACCAACAGGTTCGCAGCGTAGAACTGGATTTAGCCATTTGTGCATTAAAACGTTATCAGTGATACACCGCTCCACTACTGATGCAGTGGCACGAATTTCTATTGATTGCTCAAAAACTTGACGATGTGACATAGAACCTGCAAGCTAGAGGCTATTACTTGCAGTTTCGCATTTTTGCTGGTCAAATCTGACGTTAACCTAATAAAAATATGAATGGAACTTGGCAAGAGATAACTCAGGGTACAAATATCCTCAAGCCTGTCCTATCCGGGCTAATTTTGGGGCAGCAAATGCCTGTTTTACCCAATCCTTTGAGGGTACTTCCCCCAGAATTTAACCCGATTATCGATCTGGCTTTAGCGATCGGGATTTTGGTGATTGGCTACGTAATAGCGCTAATTGCAGAGTTTCTCACAAAAAAGCTGCTAGATAGCACTCACCTTGACAACCGCCTTGCTGGTTGGATTGGAGGTCAGCAAGGGGGTACGGAAATGCCACCAGTGGATAAGTGGATCGCCAGTGCAGTGTTTTGGCTGGTGATGATTTTTGCGTTGGTAGGCTTTTTAGATAAACTCCAGCTTACGGCGGCTTCTCAACCGCTGACTAGCTTGCTGAATCAGATTACTGTGTTTTTACCAAAAGTGCTGGGCGCTGCTGGCCTTTTGGCAGTAGCTTGGTTGCTGGCTACGATCTCGAAGCTGGTAGTGACGCGGGGGCTGCGGCTCTTTCGCTTGGATGAGCGCTTGAATCAACAGGTGGCTGGAACTCCAGCACAAAACCAGTTGGCTTTGAGCGAGACTTTGGCAAATGCTCTGTACTGGTTCATTTTTCTGCTGTTTTTGCCCTCAGTATTGAGCACTCTAGAGTTGGAGGGGACGCTGCAACCAGTGCAGCGATTGCTCGATGATATTCTGTCAATTCTGCCAAATGTGTTGGCAGCGGTGTTTATTGGGGCGACTGGCTGGTTAATCGCTCAAATTGTGCGCCGAATTGTAACTAATTTGCTGGCGGCGACTGGGACTGATTCGTTGGGGGCGAGGGTTGGACTGACTCAATCGGCGGGAGGACAGACACTTTCGTGGATTGTAGGGACGATTGTTTATGTCCTGATTTTAATTCCGACGGCGATCGCGGCCTTAAATGCGCTAAGAATTGATGCAATTTCGGCTCCTGCGGTGTCGATGTTGACTCAGATTCTGAATGCGATTCCGCAGATTTTTACGGCGGGAGTGATTTTTGCGATCGCCTATTTCATCGGCCGTTTTGTTGCCGATCTAGTGGCGAATATCCTAACTGGAATTGGCTTCAATAATATTTTCTATTGGTTGGGCTTGCAATCGCGGCCTAATTTGACGATCGCACCGCCAAGCCCCTATCCCATAGATGCAGACGCAACAGTAATCCAGCCGGAACCTACAACGGGTATACCTTCGCGCACGCCTTCAGAAATTGCGGGCATTGTCGCGCTGGTGGGGATTATGCTGTTTGCAACGGTGACGGCTACGGATGTCCTCAAACTCAATGCTCTGACTTCGATTGTCAATCAGATTATCGTGATTTCTGGCAGAGTGTTGATTGGGATTTTAGTATTTGCGATCGGTTTGTATTTGGCTAATTTGGCTTACAACTTGATTGCCAGTTCTGGCACTCGCCAAGCTCGACTTTTAGCTCAAACTGCTCGGATCAGCATTATTGCGCTGGTTTCAGCGATGGCGCTGCAACAGATGGGGATTGCTAGTAATATTGTGAACTTAGCTTTTGGGTTGTTGTTGGGCGCGATCGCAGTAGCGATCGCTCTGGCTTTTGGTTTAGGAAGCCGCGATATTGCCGCTGAGCAAGTTCGCGAATGGTTGGCGGAGTTTAAAGAACAGAAACCGCCGCGATCGTAGTTAGATTGCTTCTAATGGTGCGAAGAGTATAAGATTTTATCGCAGATAAACGCCGATAACTGCTGTTATTTTTTAGACTCTTTGTGCTAGATATAATCTTAATTGATGATGGCGTTTGTTGTTGACAAACGCCATTGTTTTTTCTTACAAGGGAAGCGCGATCGCTGGTATAATACCAACTCTTTAAACTCTGACTACAGATAGTAACTATTCAACTTTTGGAATAAAGTATAATATGAAAATTTATCTGTAGTCGGCATTTAGAGAAAGGCTATAATACCATTTCCGTTTGATTACGATCGCCTGCTTGATTATGCGAGCATTACACCAAGTCTTTTAAGATACAAGGGGCGGGTTCACCGAGATATTCGATCGGTATTGACAAATCCTATAAACCCTCATCCGCCATATAATTCCGATGCAACCGGATTTGATATTTTAGCCAATTTTAAGGAGCAGGATGTATATTTTTGCTGATGACCTGCGAAAATTTTTACATTTCCTGAAATTTTTTTTACAAAAGCTTTACACAATCGCCCTTGACAAGTATTTGTCTAAAAATCTAAGCTATATCTATCTTTAGATAGATGACTAAATATTAAACTGCTCAAAAAAGGTGGCGAATGAATTCAATGTAAGTATGCAAGCATATTGACTTTGAAGACACTCGCACGTCAAATACGGGCTTTGTGCCAAGAAAGGGCTCTGCGATCGCATCTGAGGCGCTGCTAATTGGCGATCGCCAAAACTGCCACTTCCAAACCAAACGCCAAAATAATAACAGGGAAAATTTACCGTGAACAAGCAAATTATTTTTGTTGATTCCTCTGTACAAGATTATCAGAGCCTCATCAAAGACATAGATCGCGCTGAAATTATTATTTTAAATAACAATTTCAGCGCGATCGATCGAATAACTAAAGTATTAGCCGATCGAAAAGATATTGAATCAATACATATAATTTCTCACGGGAGTTCTGGGAATTTAAAACTCGGCTCAGACACCTTAAATAATCAAACTTTAGACGAATTTAGCGATCGAATTAAACAGTGGGGTAAAGCCTTAACTGAAAATGGAGATATTCTCCTCTATGGCTGCGATGTTGGCGCACAACAAACGGGTTTACAATTTGTCCAAAAACTGCATCAGTTAACAGGTGCTGATATTGCCGCCTCTGATGATAAAACGGGGAATCAAGCATTAGACGGAGATTGGGATTTAGAAGTCAAGACGGGCAACATTGAAACCTCCTTAGCAGTAAGCAGCCAAGCGCAAAGCACCTACAACGACATTTTGGGCATTCAAGTAGTTAAAGATATTAATCCAGGGAGTGCTAATTCATTCCCGAGCAGCTTAACTATTGCCAACAATACCCTGTTGTTCAATGCCGATGACGGCGTTAATGGCATTGAGTTGTGGAAGACCGACGGGACAACCGGTGGCACAATGCTTGTCTTCGATATCTATGGCGGCACCAGCAACTTTGGAAATCCTCAGAAATTCACAGGTGTCAACGGTACCACGTTTCTCGTTGCCTTTGACGGCAACGGTGTTGAATTGTGGAAGACCGATGGCACTGGTGGTGGCACAGTGCTCGTCAAAGATATCTACCCCTTCAGCAATTCTTCAAACCCTTTTTACTTGACTAATCTCAACAACACCCTGTATTTCATGGCCGATGACGGCATCAACGGCCAGGAGTTGTGGAAAAGTGACGGCACAGCGGGTGGCACGGTGCTTGTCAAAGATATCGTCCCTGGTGTCGTTGGCTCAAGCCCTTCCTACTTAACTAATGTCAACGGCACGCTGTATTTCATGGCCTATGACACCAACGGTGGTGAATTGTGGAAGAGCGACGGCACAGCAGCCGGCACCGTGTTTGTTAAAGATATCAACCCAGGGAGCAATTCCTCTAGCATTTCTTCCTTCCACAACTTCAACGGCACTGCGTTTTTCACTGCCTATGACGGCACCAACGGTGTTGAGTTGTGGAAGACTGACGGCACAACCGCCGGCACAGTAATGGTTAAAGATATCAACCCCGGCAGCGGTAGCGGAACCGGTTATTCAAAGTTTGCCAATGTCAACGGCACCATGTATTTCAACGCTGATGACGGCATCAACGGCGATGAATTATGGAAAAGTGACGGCACAACCGCCGGCACAGTGCTTGTCAAGGACATCAACCCCGGAATTAACCAGTCATCCATTAGTGAATTAACTAATGTCAACGGCACTCTATATTTCAAAGCTAATGACGGCACCAACGGCTATGAGTTGTGGAAAAGCGACGGTACAACTGTCGGCACCAAACTGGTCAAAGATTTCATTCCTGGTGCCGGAAGCGCAGATCCTACAAATCTTATTAATTTCAACAATTCTCTGTATTTCAGAGCCAATACCCCCACCCAAGGCTATGAGTTGGTGAAGCTGACACCTTCTTCAGTCACCGCAGTCAGCGCCACGACAGCTAACGGTGCTTACGGAGTCGGACAAACTGTTAATATTACCGTCACCTTCAACGAACCAGTCACTGTAGACACCACTGGCGGCACTCCTCGCCTGCAACTAGCAACCGGTACCATCAACCAATATGCTACCTACACTTCCGGTTCCGGCACCGACACTCTAACCTTTAACTATGTCGTACAAGCCGATGACGTTTCTACAGACCTAGAATATCTTGCCACCAACTCTCTCGAACTCAACGGCGGCACAATTACAGCAGACGGCATCGACACCATTTTAACTTTGCCAGCATTAGGTTCTGCCCAGTCCTTGGGAGGCAGCAAAAATCTTGTCATTGATACGATTGTCCCAACAGTCAGCGGTATCTCCTCCACTACCCCCGATGGCGCTTATACTGTCGGTCAAGTCATTCCCATCACGGCGCAATTTAACGAAGTAGTGAATGTCACTGGTACGCCTCAATTTACCTTAGACATCGGCGGTGTGGGAAGAATTCTTAACTATACCAGCGGTAGCGGTAGCAATACCCTCACTTTTAACTACACCGTTGCTGCTGGTGACACAGCCGCCGACTTAGATTATCTCTCAACCACAGCCCTCGCCCTCAACGGCGGCGCGATTAAAGATAGTGCTAGCAACGATGCCACCCTAACTTTACCAGCCCCAGGTGCGGCGAACTCCTTGGGAGCAAATAAAGCTTTAGTCATTGATGCTGTTATCCCAACTATCTCCAACATCACCTCAACTACCCCCGATGGCACTTACACCGTCGGTCAAGTTATTCCCATCACTACCCAATTCAGCGAAGTTGTCACTGTCACCGGCACACCTCAACTGACTTTAGCTACTGGCGGTGCAGGAACAGTTCTTAACTATGCAGGCGGTAGTAACAGCAATACTCTCACCTTTAACTACACGGTTGCTACCGGTGACGCTTCTGCCGACCTAGATTATCTTTCAACCTCTGCTCTGGCACTCAATGGCGGCGCGATCGCGGACAGCGCTAACAACAATGCCAATCTCACTTTACCTTCTCCGGGCGCGACTAACTCACTAGGTGCGAACAAAGCCTTAGTCATTGATGCCGTTATCCCAACTATTACCAACATCACCTCTACCACCTCCGATGGCACTTACACCGTCGGTCAAGTCATTCCCATTACTGCCCAATTCAGCGAAGCCGTAAACGTCACGGGCACACCTCAACTGACTTTAGCTACCGGTGGTGCAGGAACAGCTCTTAATTATGCCAGCGGTAGCGGTAGCAACGCTCTCACTTTTAACTATACCGTTGCTACAGGTGACGCTTCTGCCGACCTAGATTATCTCTCAACTACAGCCTTGGCACTCAATGGTGGCGCGATCGCGGACAGCGCTAATAACAATGCCAATCTCACTTTACCTTCTCCCGGTGCTGCTAACTCACTAAGTGCTAACAAAGGGTTAGTTATCGATGCCGTTATCCCAACTATTACCAACATCACCTCCACGATCGCCAATGGCAGCTACACTGTCGGTCAAGCGATTCCCATCACCGTTCAATTTAACGAAGCAGTAAACGTCACTGGCACACCTCAACTGACTTTAGCTACTGGCGGTGCAGGAACAGCTCTTAACTATGCTTCTGGTAGCGGCACTAATACTCTCACTTTTAACTACACCGTCGCCGCTGGTGATACTTCTACCGACCTAGATTATCTTTCAACCTCTGCTCTGGCGCTCAACGGCGGCGCGATCGCAGACACCGCAGGCAACAATGCCACCCTGACTTTGCCAACACCAGCAGGGGCAAATTCTCTAGCTGCTAATAAAAATATCGCCATAGATACAACCCCTCTGACTGTCACAATTAACCAAGATCCAGGTCAACCAGACCCCACCGCAGGTTCTACGATTAACTTTGCCGCCGTCTTTTCCAAACCTGTCACAGGCTTTGATAGCAGCGACATAACCATTGGCGGCACAGCGGGAGCCACTGGCGCTACAGTCACACAAGTAGGTGGTACAGGTACTCTCTACAATATTGCTGTTACGGGGATGAGCGCGATCGGTACTGTCACCGCTACCATCAACGCAGGAGGTGCGACAGATGTTGCAGGAAATAGCAACACCGCCAGCAGCAGCACCGATAACCAAGTCAGCTACGACAATACTAGCCCCACCAGCACGGGAATTAACCGCGTCAATCCCGACATTAACAATAGCCCAACAGTCAACTACACTGCTAGTTTTTCCGAAAATGTAACCGGCGTAGATACCAGTGATTTTACCCTGGCTACCACCGGCGGCGTGACAGGAGCCAGTATTGTCAGCGTTACACCAGTCAGTGGCAGCAGCTATACAGTCAACATCAACACAGGCAGCGGAGATGGCACGCTCCAGTTAAACCTCACCGATAACGACTCGATCCAAAATACCCTTTTAGTTCCCATCGGTGGTGCTGGAGTTAACAACGGCAGTGCCACCGGTCAAATTTACACGCTAGACAAAACTGTACCCACCCTCAGTAACGTTACCTCTACCAATGCCGATGGGACTTACGGTATCGGTCAAGTTATTGCCTTCCCCCTCACCTTCAGCGAAGTGGTGCAAGTTACAGGGACACCAAAACTGAACTTAAATAACGGTGGTTTCGCTACCTACGCAGCCGGCAATAATACTAATGCCCTGACTTTTAACTACACCGTCGCGGCTGGTGAATCTACAGCAGATTTAGATTACGCCTCAACAACTGCCCTAGACCTCAACAGCGGAACAATTAAAGACTTAGCCACCAATGATGCCAATCTAACCTTAGCAGCGCCCGGTGCTGCTGGTTCTGTTGGGGCAAGTAAAGATATCCTTATTGACGCAACGGCAGCTACCATCACTAACATTACGTCCACCTTAGCAGATGGTAATTATACCATCGGTCAAGTCGTACCGATCGCAGTCACCTTTGACGAAAGTGTAAATGTCACCGGAACCCCTAATCTTACATTAAATAACGGCGGCACGGCGACTTACGCTTCCGGTAGTGGCACGAATACCCTGACATTCAACTACATTGTTGCAGCGGGTCAAAACACAACCGATTTAGATCAAGCTTCTGTCAGCGCCCTCTCACTTAACAGCGGCACAATTAAAGACGTAGCTAATAACGATGCCACCTTGACCGTACCAGCACCCGGTGCTGCCAACTCCCTTGGGGGTAATAAAAATATTGCTATTGACACAACAGACCCCACTATTTCTAACATTACCTCCACCTTGGCGGATGGCAGCTACACCACTGGTCAAGTGATTCCAATCTCTATTACATTGAGCGAAAATGTCAACGTTACTGGCACGCCTAAACTCGCCTTAAATAGTGGAATCCAGGCAACTTACGTTTCCGGTAGCGGCACAAATACTTTGACCTTTGATTACACCGTTGCTGCCGGTCAGAATATTGCTGACTTAGACTATGCAAACGCTCTAGCTCTCTCATTAAACGGTGGTACGATTAAAGATGCGTTTAATAACAACGCCACTTTAAATTTACCAACTCCTGGTGCCGCTAACTCTCTAGGGGCGAATAAGAATATTACCATTGATACAACTGCTCCCGCGATCGCTGGTGTCAATTCCACCTTGGCTAATGGTAACTATACAGTCGGTCAAACCGTACCTATTGACCTCAGCTTCAACGAAATTGTTAACGTTACTGGAGTGCCAAAACTCACCTTAAATACTGGTGGGATTGCCAATTATGCTTCCGGCAGCGGTACGAATACTTTGACTTTTAACCATACCGTTGCTTCCGGTCAGAATACTACCGATCTCGATTATCAAAACGCAACTGCACTGACCTTAAATGGTGGCACGATTCAAGACAAAGCTAGTAATAATGCCATAATCAATTTAGCTGCTCCGGGGGCTGTAAATTCTCTTGGTGCCAATAAAAATATCGCTATTGATACCATCGTTCCTACCATTTCCAGCGTTACTTCCACTTTGCCTAATGGTAACTACCCAAGCGGTCAAGTCATTCCCCTGACGGTTGCTTTTAGCGAAAATGTCAATGTTACTGGAACACCAGCTATTGCTTTAAATAATGGTGGTATCGCGACTTACGCTTCTGGTAGTGGCGGGAATCCCCTCACCTTCAATTACACCGTCGGCGCTGGCCAAAATACCGCCGATTTAGACTATGCAAATGCTAATGCTTTATCGCTCAACGGTGGCACTATCAATGATGCCTCTACTAATAATGCCACGCTGACTTTACCAAATCCTGGGGCGACAAATTCTCTTGGTGCTAATAAAGCTATCGCTATTGATGCAACAGTACCAGCCATTTCCAATGTCACCGCTACCATATCAGATGGTAATTACACATTAGGTCAAGTCGTTCCCATTGCGATCGCCTTCAATGAAAGTGTCAAGGTTACTGGCACCCCAACTCTCGCCTTAAATAATGGTGGCATCGCCAGTTACGCTTACGGCAGTAACACAAATACTTTAACCTTCAACTACACCATTGGTGCCGGTCAGAATACCGCCGATTTAGACTATGCAAGTGCGAATGCTTTATCGCTAAACTCCGGCACGATTCAAGACACAGTTGGTAACAATGCTGTGCTGACTTTACCGAATCCTGGCGCTGCTGCTTCTCTCGGTGCTAATAAAGCGATCGTCATAAACACCACAGCCCCCACCATCACTAATGTTACCTCTCCCGCAGCAGATGCTAGCCTTGTCCCCGGTCAAGTCATTGCCATTGACGTATTCTTCAGCAAAAATGTCAACGTCACTGGCACGCCAAAACTCGCCTTAAATAGTGGTGGCACAGCAGATTATGTTGGCGGTAGCGGCACCAATACCCTAAGATTTAACTACACGATTGCTGCCGGTCAAAAGACACCAGACCTCGACTATGCAAGTGCAAACGCCTTATCACTAAACGGCGGTAAGATCGAAGATGTTTTTAATAACAATGCCAATCTGAATTTACCCGCACCGGGTACGCCAAACTCCTTGGGAGCAAATAAAAATTTATCCCTCTTTGATGTAGTCTTAACTGAACCAGACCCCACTACCATTTCAGGAAGGGAATTTACTACTTGGAACCAACTAGAAACGTACTTAAATCAGTTTTATCCGACTGGTATCATATCTTCTCAAACAAAACAAGCCATAAAATCCGTTTTCAATATTTTTGAGTCTGGCGAATCCGACCCAGAAAATACAGTAACAGCAATCGGCAATTTTGAGAACGATAAACTTGAATTGGCTGCTAAAAGAAATGAAGTTAGGCTTGATTTAGCGACAATTCTAGATACGGTGAAAGAATTTTCTCCTTTTTATACCATTCCTTTGACAATACCAGCATCACTGAGTGATTACAACGTATCTCTTCCACTAAAAGATACCACTTTAGCAATCACCCAGCTTAAGGCAGCTCCCATTTATGAATTGTCCGCAAAGGCGCTACTTCCAGACGATATTCGTTATAATTATTTTTTAAAAGCTTTTAAAGATTTTTTAGAACTTAAAGAAATAAAGCTGAAAGGTGAGGTCTATTCGGCATTAAACAGTCCATCAGCCTATCTAACAGGAACTGTTAGCTTAGACAAAACTATCTTTAAAGCCAATGATTTTGAACTTGCCCTTTTGGGAGGTGATGTGTTTGTAGGAATAGAGAAAGGAGATCTAGAGGAAGGAACTCTAATAAAACCAACAGTTGGTTATAGATCGCAGCTAAGGCTCAGGAACTACGATCCTTTTCAAACTGGCGAACCTGATTTAATATATACTGGATTACTGACTTTAGATCCCACTTCGCTTACGGGTGGTTTTAAGCTTGCGGCAAAGGAAGGGGAAAAACAGGCGGTATGGAAGAACCCCTTTGGCATACCCGACACAGAAATTCGGAATCTAGGATTCGAGGTAGGCGGTACTTACAAAACCCCATACATTGATAACTTTAAAGTCATAGGGGATTTAAAGTTTGGCAACTATGATTTTAGCACTGTTTTCGCTATTAATATTGATGCACCCAACAATAACGCTGTGCTATTAACGACAAATAAGCCAGTCAGGTTGTTAGATGTTTTTATAGATTCCACGTCGGTGGTTCCATATGTCTCTTCTTATATCTTAAAACAAATTGCTGAGCGAGTTAAGCCTGTCCAGGATGGACTGAACTTTTTGAATAAAATCATCGATTTAAAAGTTAGCTCGTTCGATAGTGACAACGATGGCGATCTCGATCCACTCATCAAGTTTGTGCCTACTGCTACAACAATAGGAGGGGATACATATCAACCTGGTTTGTCTATCAATGCCAAGTTAAGCGCCTGGGGAAAAGAAGCAACTCTCGTCGTCGAAGGCAATCCTTTTAATCTCAATCCAAACTTCAGTGGGGCTTTAAAACTTCCGACAATTGATTGGGGATTTTTGAAGCTGAACGGATTTGACCAGCCCAATATGGATTTAAAATTTGATATTAATAGCCAGCGGCAATCCTTTGAAGGGAATGGTAGCTTAGACATTTTTGGTAAAAACATAGGAAGCGTTAAGTTTAATATCGAAAATGTTTCGCAGAATTTGCCAGGTTCGTTCAATTTGGGGAATCTCAATCCCCTCCAATATAAAACTCAGGTCAATATCGATAAATTCAACTGGAATTTGGGAGTTGTAGGACTTGAATTAAATTCTTTGAAATTCAATCCCCAACAATTTACTGGGTCTGGATCTGGTAAAGTTAAGCTGTTTGGACAGGAGATAGCTAAGGGAAGCTTTGCGCTCAATAATGGCAATCTTTCGGCAGCAGGTAGGCTGGGCGTTAACGTACTAGGGCAGGACTTTGGTGTTAATGTTCAGATAGGCTTAGGTCTGAATGGCAATCGGATTCGTCTTGATACTTCAGCTTTTGGAAAAAATGTCAATCTGGTAGATTTATCTCTCGATCCGTTTGTTAATAAATTTAAGAGCATAGGCGATATAACGTCTATCATTGAAGGTCTTTTCAGAGATCAGATATTGGCCGGATTTAATTCAGTAAAAAATGCTGTCTTCAGTATCTTTGACGGTTACATTGCTAACTCTACTGTCTTCTTCGATGGCAACTTCAACGGACTGCTTGATGCTGATGAACCCTTCACGATTAGTAACCCGGATGGCAGTTTTGACCTGATACCCGAACTAGAAAAATTTGACAAGAATCAAGATGGCAAGATTGACTATACCGAAGGCAAGTATGTAGCGAGTGGCGGCACGGATATTTCAACTTCTTTGCAGATGGCTACGCCGCTGACATCTACTCCAGAGTCAAAGGTGGTAACGCCTTTAATGACGATTCTCACCGAGTTAGGGCAGCAAGGCATCGAGCCGAAAACGGGGCAAACTCAAATTTTAGCGGCATTAGGATTGCCGACAACTGTTGATTTGGCTAGTTACGATCCCCTATCCGCGATCGCCAATGGCGATGCGAATGGTGTAGCGGTTTTTGCCGCGCTGATTATGGTACAAAACACCATTGTCCAGACGGCGAAATTCATTGATGGGGTTTCTGAAATGCCGCTGGAACAGTTGGCGAGTGGGCCGATCGCGGCGATCGCAAACCAACTCAAGGGTGGCACTCCTGTAGATTTAGGCAAAATCGAGACAATCCTAGCGATCCTTCAGGATGCCATTTCTAAAGCAGCACAGACAGAACCAACCATCAACCCTTCACAACTCGCTGCTGCTGCCGCGGCCGCTGCTCAAATTGTGGCTTTGGGCAATCAAATCGTCAAGGATCTGGTTGCTAGCGGTCGTCCGATTAAAGATATTGCCCTTGAAATTACCAAGTTACAAGCGGTGTCGGTGGGTCAAATTGCGGTGGGACTTCCTGAACTGGCAGCGGGAGTTGTGACGGTTGAGCAGTTCCTCGCCCAAAATACTAAGGAAGCGATTTTGTCTAGGGTCGCCAAGGCACAGGTTAATGACCCTACTTTCCGTCCTAGCCGTGAGACCGTTGCTTCCGAAAACGCACTCGTTCCTCTGGAACTTAACTCTGACAACACCAACCCCGTCACTCAAATAGACTCATCGGCATCCACAGCAATAGAAATTAACACGCCAAAAATCAGTTTAATCGATCGTGGCGATCGAACAAATTTACCACAAAACCAAATGGTAGATGGCAACTATCTACTGACTGATGGAGATGATAATGAAATCCCACTTGCCGCCTTTAGTCAACCAATCTTCGGGTTATCAGGTAATGATTATTTGATAGGAAGTAACAATAATGACACGATTCAGGGTAACAAGGGTGCTGATACCATTGATGGTGGTAATGGTGATGATAATTTATTTGGGGGTAAACACTCGGATCAATTGTCGGGTGGCAGTGGTGATGATTTCTTAAGTGGCAATAATGAAAATGACACTCTGACTGGTGGTGATGGAAACGATCGGATACGGGGTGGAAAGGAAAATGATGTATTAATTGGTGGAAAGGGAGATGATGAGTTATGGGGAGATAAAGGTTTTGATGTGCTTACGGGTGGGGCAGGAAAGGATAACTTTGTGTTAGAATTTACAACCAGTAACCCAGCGTTCGCTGATGTAATCTTTGATTTTACTTCGGAGGACAAAATTAAGTTAGTGGGTGCTAATTTTAGTCAATTAACTTTTGAATCTGTGAATGTAATTTTCGATGGAGCGACGGCTGTGGCTTCAACGGCAATTAAATCGGGGAATAACTATTTGGGAGTGGTTTATAATGTGAACTCAACGGCTTTAAATAGTAGCTCTTTCTTTTAATAGAGGACTTACGCAGGCACACCACATTATAATTTCTAGCGAGTAGCACTCATCAAATTAATGAGTCTGTTTACTAAAATTGTTCTAAATAAGCGTACTCAAGAAGTGTTTGCGAGTGAAGTACTAGAAAAACTTATAAAAATAGCTGGAAGTATTGGAATTGCGTATGAGTGCAAAGATTTGTAAACTGTTAGGGAGTCCTTTGCGTGTCTCATATTTTTTCTAAGGAGTCCTATGAAGCAACTTGCGATCGCCGAGCGTTTCTGCCTCATTGCCCACACAGTCTCAATGGCTTTTGGACTGGCGGGGTTGTTGGTAGTTCTACCCCGTCCCGAATTGATTCTAAGCTTACCGCCTGCTGGAAAAGTGCTGTTTCAGTGGGGGATGGCAGGGGGTGGAGTAGTTTACATCATCTTTGGTGCAGCAGCAGTTGCTCTCTATGCCTATCGAACATTAGGGCTGAGGGCGACTTTAAGCTTTATGCTACCTTCTGTGTTTTTATCACTGGGGAGCGAGTTATTAGGAACAAGTACAGGTTTTCCCTTCGGGCACTACCACTACCTCAGCGGTTTGGGCTACAAAATTGGGGGGCTAGTTCCTTTTACAATTCCGCTGTCGTGGTTTTATTTAGGTTTGGTTTCCTATGTAATTGCCCGAGCCGGAATAGCAGGTAGGGATGGCGAGCTTAACTGGGTACGTCAGATCGGCGCGATCGCCCTTGGTGCCTTATTGCTGACATCCTGGGATTTAGTCCTCGATCCCGCCATGAGCCAGAGTGCCGTGCCTTTTTGGGAATTTGAAGAGGTTGGAGCTTTCTTTGGGATGCCCTACCGTAACCTAGCAGGATGGATGGGTACAGGAGCACTGTTTATGACTGTGGCAGCATTTTTCTGGAGGAAGACACCGAATGTATTGGAGCGATCGCAATTAATTTTGCCCCTAACAGTTTATTTGATTAACTTTGCCTTCGGAGCAGTTATCACCATCACATCCTTAGATTCCCGGTTCTGGTTTCCAACACTCTTAGCCGTATGTCTTGGTATAATTCCTGCTTTAGTCTTGTCGTGGAGAGCCGCGCCAAAAGCTATAGCAGCGATGGAAATCGCCTACGAGGAAAAATCAGCTCTTAAGGCTGAAATTGCACCTCAGCCAGTGGGAGTTTTGCCCAAATAAACAGAGAATTGCGATCGAGCAAATAGAATAGACATCTCCAGAAAAGCTAATCAAAGGCAGGCAAGATGCCTGCCCCACAAGAGTTATTGGAGAGGTCTAATAGAAATCCCGCCCCTGGCAAACACTGATTAGGACTTAAGCCAGAGCGAAAACCCGGTTTCCGAAAGAAACTGGGTTCCGCCAGTCCTGTAAAATGTAAAACCACTACTCTCAAATTACCCATCTAAATCTTTGATTGCTTCGATCGCCTATTACGCATCCCTACCTGATTCATGGGTCGGAATTGCCAGTATTGGACTACTGCTACTGCAATTACCAGCCGCAGCTATACTTTTGTCGCGCTTGATGAAAGGGCCCTCGCGCTTCCCGCCGCTAGAACCGCAGTCGCCAACACCAGATTTAGTGGGCACTTGCAGCGCGATCGTGCCGACTTTAAACGAAGCCGATCGCATTTCACCAACTCTTGCAGGCTTAACTCGCCAAAGCTATGAACTGCGGGAAGTAATTGTAGTTGATAGTAATTCCACAGATGGAACTGGCGATTTAGTCAAGGCTGCTGGACAAAAAGATCCTCGGTTTCGCTTGATTAACGATGACCCCCTACCTCCCGGCTGGGTGGGTCGTCCTTGGGCGTTGCATACGGGTTTTTTGCATAGTTCGGAGTCTAGCGAGTGGATTTTAGGGGTAGATGCCGATACGCAGCCGCATCCTGGTTTAATTGCTAGTTTGCTAAAAACTGCTAATGCTGAGGGTTACGATCTAATTTCGCTTTCGCCGCAGTTTATCCTCAAATATCCGGGAGAGTTGTGGCTGCAACCCGCATTGCTGATGACTTTAGTTTACCGCTTTGGGCCCACGGGGACGGGGGCAGACTCGGCGGGGCGGGTGATGGCAAACGGTCAGTGCTTTTTGTGTAGGCGATCGGTTTTAGCCCATTTGGG
>DATGYA010000536.1:0-2680 GCA_035298405.1 Kamptonema sp.
GGAGTTTTGATTAGTGGAAATCGGCAAGGGTGATGGCATAGAAATAACTCCCCTTTAAAATCTAATAATCACAAATTATGACCGCAACTCGAACAAAAGCGATCGCTTTCTCCCACACCCGCGCCACATTGCGGACAAAAACGCTTTCCAGAAACTCCCTGCGTCCCCATCTGCATTGACATATTACCCATCTGCATCTGCATGGGGTTCATCTTCATCGGTGTCATCGGCTTCATGGGTTCCATTGGTTTCATCGGTGTCATCGGCCGCATAGTATTATCGTTAGGCCCCGCTTCCATAGTCACCTGCACAAGTGCGATCGCTTCTCCTTCACTCAAATCTGGCATCGCACTTAAAACACTCATCCCATTACCTTGCACCATAACAAATTGCGGCCCTGATTGCGATTCCAACCGCAAAACTATACCAGATGCAGTGCTAAATGCCGTTGGCGGCATCACCCACCTACCCGTATGAAAACTACTGCTGGCTTGTTGCTGTTGGCCAAGACTGCTACTCGACAAGGTAATAACAGTCTGCATTCCCGGATTTTCAATGTAAAGCTTTTGACCTCTACCCAGGTCGCATAGATAAGCCATGATTTTAGGAGTTGATTGTTTAATTAATATTGTAAGCGATCGCGCCTTCCCTGCGAGACCCCTTTATGTATATTATTAATTTAGATAAACGCGATTAATTTCCTTCAAGTTAGGTTTGCAAATATCAGTAGTTTATGCTACACCAACGGGCAAAACCTAAAAACAATCGCGATCGAAGTTGGCATTAAGCATCGCCAATACAAGAGTAAAGTAATTAGGATAAATACCATGCGATTTGATTCTTACGATCCCGGTGACTTTTATGATGAACTGTTCGCAGCTATGGGACAACCTCGCCCAGAAGCAACCCTTTTAATAGAAAGAATTCACTCTCTAACAGAAGGGGAACTTCAGCGACGGCAGCAGGCAGCACAAACTGCTTTAATGAAACTGGGAGCAACTTTTAATGTCTACGGGAACAATAAAGGGACAGAGCAAATTTTCCCATTTGATGTAATTCCCCGCATTGTTTCAGCCTCGGAATGGAGTTCGATAGAACAAGGACTTAAGCAGAGAATTCACGCCCTAAATCTATTTCTAACAGATATTTACGGCGAACAGAAAATCATCAAAGATGGCATTATTCCCGCTGATTTAATCGAGTCGGCTACAGGTTATCTTAAACCTTGTATCGGATTAAAGCCACCAGGTGGAATTTGGTGTCATATTACAGGCACAGATTTAGTGCGCGATAAAGATGGCAAATGGTACGTCCTTGAAGATAATATGCGCTGTCCTTCCGGCATTTCCTACGTTTTGGAAAACCGCCGCGTCATGAAAAGCACTTTTCCTCAAGTGTTTGCCAGCTTGGGGATTCAACCAGTCGATGATTATCCCAGCCACTTGTTAGAAACTCTCCTAAATTTAGCACCTTCAAACCTACAAAATCCCAACGTAGTAGTGCTGACTCCTGGCATTTACAACTCTGCTTATTTTGAGCATTCATTTCTAGCCCAACAGATGGGAGTTGAGTTAGTTGAAGGTCGAGATTTAGTCGTAGCTGACGGTTACGTACAAATGCGAACTACTAAAGGTTTACAGCGAGTAGATGTGATTTATCGCCGCATTGATGATGACTTTATTGACCCCTTGGCTTTCCGTTCTACCTCAATGTTAGGAGTGCCAGGATTAATGGAAGTTTATCGTAACGGGCGCGTTGCTCTTGCTAATGCTTTGGGTACGGGAGTGGCAGATGATAAAGTTATCTATGCTTATGTTCCGCAAATAATTAAGTATTACTTGGGAGAGGAACAAATTTTGTCAAATGTACCAACTTATGTCTGTTGGGAAGAGAAGCAATTAGAATATGTGGTGGCAAATCTGGATAAGCTTGTAGTGAAAGCAGCAAATGAATCTGGCGGCTATGGGATGTTAGTAGGGACGCATTCTACTCCTGAACAAAGGGAAGATTTTGCTCATAAGATTCGGGAAAATCCCCGGAATTATATTGCACAACCTACTCTTTGTTTATCGCGAGTTCCTACTATTATTGGCGAGGATTTTGAAGGGTGTCACGTAGATTTGCGGCCTTATATTCTCTATGGTCAAGATATTTATGTGCATCCAGGTGGTTTAACTCGTGTGGCTTTGAAGCGCGGATCGCTTGTGGTAAACTCTTCTCAGGGTGGGGGGAGTAAGGATACTTGGGTTTTGTGTCAGTAGCTTTTGTCCTAGTTCCCAGTTTCGGCTGGGAACGCAGATTAGCACCCTCAGTACCTACGCGGTTGTACTTAAATAATTAGGTGTAAATAATGGCAACTATAAACTGGGGTCAAGTTTTAGATAGCATTTCAGAAAATGCACAAGAGCCAGAAGTCGAAGATAGATTTGTAAAACCTCTTCTAAATGCACTCGGATTCACGTCTGATGAGTGGGTACGACAGTTTAGGACAGGCAACGGTTATGCTGATTTTGCTGGTCGTAAGAATTACTCTAATGATAAATTTTCAGAGTCTAAGGTTAACCCATACTTAGTGATTGAAGTTAAAGGTAGAGCATCGGGAAGGGCCATTATTAACTTAGCAGAAGGTACTTCCGAATACAAAAAAGCCAAAAAGCAGATAACAGGTTATCTCCTTGCT
>DATGYA010000537.1:0-4978 GCA_035298405.1 Kamptonema sp.
TGCTGTATATGGGTATTAAAAATCTTGCTACCGCTCCTCCTGGAGTGATAGGATAATCATTGAAAAGAACTTTTAGATCGACGTGCAGACGATATAGCCAGACTAGCAAAAGCACTAACATAATCAATAAGACAGGGAGTACAGCAATTGCCAAAATTTGCTCCAAACTTCCCAGGGTCGCATTGATAGTTGGTGCTACTGCTTTAAGCAATGAAAAAATTATGGAGAAGATGGTTAACGAGAGGTTAACCCAAATGAACCTTATTAATAATCGACCAACTCCGTAGGACTTGAGAGGAGTAGCTGTATCAAAATTATTCATTAAGCCTCCAATAAAACCTGCCGCAGGAGGTTTGCCAACAGCAGACACTGCTATAGCACTTTACCTTTTTTTGTAGTGGATGGCAATGTGGAGATATCGATTCCACGACTCTTTGCTTTCTGTGCCATTTGACGGATGTAAGCTCGTCGTGCTTCTATGCCGTCGGGAGTATCTCGATGAGCTACCATATAGCGTGCTAATTCATCGCGATTCATATTTTCAAAGTTCAACTTACTCATTGTTACCTCATTTAGAAATATCATCTTCATCCAAGAAAAAACCATCAGGGTAAATGTAATATGCTTTGGTTAGTTGCCACTCAGAATGGTGTATAGGAGTCCAGTATACAGCTAATTATTATTGTCTTTTACTTCGTCTTTATGCTATATACTAAATTAGTATGAATCAAGAGTCTTGGTTAAATCTACTGCAACAGCACCGCGCGATCGCAGTCATCCGCTCCCCAGAACCGGAACTCGGTTTGCTGATGGCGAAAGCTATAGCAAATGGAGGAATTAAGTTAATTGAAATTACCTGGAACAGCACTCGCGCACCTGAGTTAATTTCTCAATTGCGCTCCGAATTACCCGACTTTATAATTGGCACAGGTACGCTATTAAATGTAGAGCAGCTACACCAAGCTGTTGACTGTGGCGCTCAATTCCTGTTTACTCCGCATACCAATTCTGCTATGATCGAGGCAGCAATTGAGGCAGGAGTACCGATAATTCCCGGTGCTTTCTCTCCTACGGAAATTGTCACCGCCTGGCAAGCCGGTGCTAGCTGCGTTAAGGTGTTTCCCATTTCAGCAATGGGAGGTGCTAGCTACATCAAAAGTTTACAAGGGCCACTTGGTTATATTCCTCTAATCCCTACTGGCGGCGTGACTCTGGAAAATGCCAAAATATTTATTGAAGCTGGCGCGATCGCGGTGGGTTTAGCAGGAGATTTATTTCCTAAACACCTAGTGGTAACTGAAGATTGGGACGCGATCGCACAGTTGGCCGATCATCTCGTAAAAAAGTTAACATAAAATATAGCTAATTGCTAATTGCTAATTGCTAATTAAGAGGTGTGAAGGATGAAAAGTAGCATCAACTCAATTTGGTTGCGTCGCACTGTAACTTTTTGTGGTAGCGTCGCATTGATTTTAGCGGTTTTCTGTGGTGTTCCAACTCCCGCAACAGCAGACGAGACACACAACAGAATTGCTTATAGAATTATGGAGTTACAACAATCCAATCAGCGATGGATTGAAATTGACTTGTCGAGGCAACGATTAGTAGCTTGGGAAGGTAATAAAGCTGTTTACGCCATCGTTGTTTCTACAGGTAAGTCATCGACTCCTACCCGTGTAGGGACTTTTGCTATTCAAACCAAGTACCGCACCACTAGGATGACTGGGGATGACTACGATTTGCCGAATGTTCCTTATACAATGTATTACGACGGTGGCAATGCAATTCACGGGGCTGACTGGCATAATTTGTTTGGCAATCCTGTCACTCACGGCTGCACAAATGTAGCAGTTAATCATGCTAAATGGCTGTTCGAGTGGGCCGATGTGGGAACGCCTGTAATAGTGCATAAATCTTAATTTGTTAGTTGCTAGTTGTTAGTTGTTAGTTGTTGTAGCCGTTCTCAGGTAGATAGCAAATAACGACTTATAATTAAGATTAATGTGGCGGTCAATTCTAACCATAAGGGATGACCTTGATAAAGGGTAATTAATTGTGACCATAATTCTCGATATGCTAAGTTTTGTGGATCTAAAATTTCTGTTACATCTGAGTCTAAGCCGGATAATATTAAAGATTTAACGGGATAATTAGATTTTTCTAATTGTTGAATTTCTTGCCATTTTTCTTGGGAGAGGAGGATGATGTTACTGTGATGGGAAGATTGCGCGATCGCCTGAAACAATAAGTTATAGGAAGTGCGATCGGTTTGCCAAGTTCCAGCTAATTTTTGGGACGTAAAAAGATTTTGGATATCGTCCAGAATAATTAAACATTGATATTGAGTAAGGTAGTCAATAAAGAGATTAATTATGGTAATCAGGGGAATCTGTTGATTAATTAGCCAATCTTTAAGAATGGATACCTAATCGAATGCTTGACGAAAAAATGAGACAGGCAGAAGATACTAAAAGAAGATTAGATGATGCACTAAGACAATTACAACAACGTTAGTACAAAATGTATGTTACATCAAGTGTCAGCGCGATCCAACTTATGATTTCGATTAATTATAGCGATCGCTTATAACTACCTATTAGTGAGATTGCTTAGGCGCAATTTCAAACCCTAGTTCAGATACATAAAAACAAACATCAAACTCAGCCAAAAAATTTAACCTTCCTAAAATGAGCGGCATATTTCTTTGTCTAGTCCAAGCAAAAGCCAAGTTAACTGGTGTAAACCTGCTGACTGTGCCTGACAATAACAAAGCCCTAGCCTCGATATTTGCCAGATTTCCCGACAAAGAAATAATAAAAGTTTGTTCATCCCAAACTGCCCCTAATTGTAACCCAATTTCATAAGGCAAAACATTCATACTTGCCCCCGTATCCAGCAACCCCATCACTTGAATCGACTGGCTCCGATAGCTTAATCTTATTGGTAAATAAGGCGCATAAGACACCTCCCCAAAGCGATCGAATTGAGAGGCAAAAGAGTATTTTTCACCATTAAGCATTTTGCAGTTTCTTTTGTTCCTCTAAAAATTGTGCTAATTGACGCGCTCCCTCCTCGGAATTATGCAACATCTCAAAATAATTATCTTTAGAATCTAAGTTCGCCAAAGCTTCTTCTTTTGCTAACTCAGAAGCCAAAAACTCTATTACCCTTAATTTATCTACACGGGATAAATTACCAAGCAGAGGAAATAATTGTGCAATTGGCATAATTAAAATTTCCATTTATATTCAACTTATCCATATTACCAACTATTTTGCATTTTAGTCAAGCAGATCGATAATTATTCCCTAACTTAGCTGCACAACAGGTTTATCCTCTAATAGAGTTTGACTTGTCAGTAAATCTTCTACAGTCATTCGCAAAAATCGCTGACTGTCAACTCGAAATAAGACTTTAATGCGATCGCTTCCCGGATACCCAGGTGGCGTTAACTGAGCAATACTACGCGCACCTTCCCTGTCGTTAAGCGCTTGCACAGATGTCTTACCAGACAACTGACGAGTCACCAAGCGATCGCCATCAAAATAAACCTCTGTTCCCCCAGTTTCCGCTCCCAATTCCCCTAAAATTAACTCAATACTAGGCTGACTTTCTATAGAGGCACCTAAAACTAATTCTACTGGTTCGCTCATCGGATAAGCTTGGCCCGATTTAATTAAAGGATGCCAACTATGGCAGTTGTCGCGGCGGTTCCAGTAGCGAATCCCATAGCTGTGGTAGAGAAAATCTTTCACTTCTACACCTTGACTCAGTTGCAGAGCACCTTGCGCGATCGCTTCAAAAGGTTTCTCGCACCTGATTTTTGCTGAGTCAAAATACTTTTGTACCCAAGTCTGCACCGAGGGAATTTGCACTGTCCCGCCAACTAACAAAACTGCATCAATGTCGGCAGTTTCTATGCATTGACGACGCGCTTGCTGCAATACTTGATTCATGCACTCGTCGAGGTTATCAAAAAAGTTATGTTCGGCAAGGATAGTTTCAAAGCGATCGCGCTCTAATTCTAGTTCGTAACTATCAAAAGTTTCGTCATTAAAATAAACTTCAGTAGCCTTGTTTTGCAAAGACAACTGAATCTTTAATCGTTCTGCCAAACGAGTTGTTAAAGGAGATTTTGGCAATCCTTGGGACTCAACAAAATAATCTACTAGCCAGTTATCAATATCAGAACCGCCTAAATTTTGCCCAGCTTTAGCCAAAACCCGCGCAGTTTTTGCCTTTTGTCCTGAAGATTCAGCCAGCAATTTTTCGCCCCATTTTAGAATAAAACCCAGAGGCTTTTTGCCTGCAAAACTATCTAATCTTACCAAAGAAAGGTCGAGAGTTCCACCGCCGAAGTCTATTACTAGCAGAATTTCTCGATCTGCTAATCCGTAACCCAAG
The DNA here is from genome assembly GCA_035298405.1 of Kamptonema sp. Taxonomy (GTDB): domain Bacteria; phylum Cyanobacteriota; class Cyanobacteriia; order Cyanobacteriales; family Microcoleaceae; genus Kamptonema. The sequence continues at coordinate 4,405 of DATGYA010000537.1, forward strand.
GCGGCGGCGGTAGGTTCATCTAACATCCGCACCTGTTCAACTTGTAAAGATTGACAGACTTTTCCTAGCCAATTACGGTAAGCTTCAAAACTATCTACGGGGACGGTAAAAACTAAAGAATCTATAGGTAGGGGTAATTCCCGAATTGAGTTAACAATACGGCTAAGAAACCATTGACCAACTTGTTCAAAAGTGACTACTTGACCATCTAATTCTGGTAAGAAACCCTGGATGGGAGTGCCAATCCCGCGTTTGAAGTTACGGAAAAATCGGGGGTCAGCGTTCAAGTCGAGGCCGCGATCGCGCACTTGTTGACCCACTACCACTTTACCCTGAGCGGCATTCTCAATATAGAGTAAACTAGGAATTAGAGGCGGGTTTTGCCCAGAAATCAGCGATAAACCCGGTAATTTCAAGGTTTCCGGCTGCTGGGAGGCTTGATTCCAGCGAGCGATTACGGTGTTGCTAGTGCCAAAGTCAATTGCGATCGCCATGTTTTATTGAAAAAAATTTACTCTTTAGTTAATCTCAAAATTGGCTATTACTTCTCTAAGTTTCTCCCATTCTGGCAACC
>DATGYA010000538.1:0-2707 GCA_035298405.1 Kamptonema sp.
TTTCCAAAGTCAAAAAATAGGTCAAGATATTAATGTAAGCTGCAATAGCTCCAGATTGGTTTTATGTGCCTAATGTGCCACCAATGTTAGATGGTCAAATTCGACGTTCTTACGTGCTGTGGCGGGAATTTCTAGCACCGACGATCGCCTTAGAGTTCGCATCAGGAGACGGTTCAGAAGAGCGAGATACAACGCCGCTATCCTACTCAAATGTGGGTGAAGTGCAAAGACCTGGGAAGTTTTGGGTCTATGAGCGGATTATGCGGATTCCGTATTATGGCATCTATGAGATCCGCAGCGGCAGGCTGGAGGTGTACAACCTGATTAATGGGTTGTATCAGCAGTTAGTTCCGAACGATCGCGGTCGTTATGCGATCGCACCCATTAACCTAGAGTTAGGACTGTGGCAAGGTAGCTATCAAAATCAGACAATGCTATGGCTGCGGTGGTGGGACAGCGAGGGTAATTTGCTGCTGACAGGTGCAGAAAAAACTTCCTTAGCAGAGGAAGCTTTGAGTGCAGAAGCGCGATCGCGCTTCTGCTATCCCTCGGTTATTAGCAATGGGATTGAATACAGAGCAAGTAGCAGAAGCGCTGGGTTTATCAGTAGAGGAAGTTAGCCAGCATTCTCAATATTGATGCCGCATCTAATAAAATTGATTGTTTCAGGGTGCAGCTATCCCGATTAATCGCTGCCCCTGTAGTTTTGTTAGTGGTGTAAGTTAAGTAGGAGTGAGTCGTAATGTTAAGTTGGGAGCAGACCCCTCTAGAGATACCAACAAGAGAAGATCGCCAGAGAACGCGATGGGATGCCTACGGTGGACTTTGCCAACGAGCTTGGGTAGAAATTGATTTAGCCGCTTTAGCCCACAACGTGCGCCAGCTTAAGCTTTCATTATCCCCGAAAACGGCTCTGATGACTGTGGTAAAAGCAGATGCTTACGGTCACGGTGCGGTTACGGTTGCTCAAACAGCTTTAGAGGCGGGTGCTAGTTGGCTGGGAGTGGCGACGATTCCAGAAGGGATAGAATTGCGCGATCGCGGCATCAACGCACCAATATTGATTTTAGGGGCGACTCACACGCCGGAACAAGTAGAAGCGATCGCCCATTGGCAATTACAACCTACCATCTGCACTCCCAAACAAGCCCTAGTTTTTTCAGAAGTGCTCGGCACTCTTAACAAATCTTTGCCCGTTCACGTCAAGCTGGATACGGGGATGTCACGGTTAGGATCTCCTTGGCAACAAGCCGCTGAGTTTGTACAGTTAGTGGTGCGATCGCCAAATTTAGAATTAGCCAGCATCTATTCTCACCTAGCTACAGCCGACAGTCCGGACTTCACAGTGATGAAACAACAGCAGCAGCGATTTGAATGTGCGATCGCCAACTGCGAAATACAGAACTCAGAACTATTCCTAAATCCAAAATCTAGCCCTCGTTTGCACTTAGCAAATTCAGCCGCCGCCTTAGCTGATAAGAGCTTACACTATGACATGGTGCGAGTCGGTTTAGCTACTTACGGCTTATATCCAGCACCACATTTGCAGTCAGTTATTGACTTAAAGCCTGTAATGCAGGTAAAAGCAAAAGTAACGCAAGTAAAAACAATTGAAGCGGGAACTGGTGTAAGCTATGGCTATAAATTTATAGCCGATCGTGAAATGCGCTTAGCAGTAATTGGCATTGGCTACGCTGATGGAATACCCCGCAATCTATCAAATAAAATGAAGGTTTTAGTCAGGGGTCAATGGGTGTCGCAAGTGGGAGCGATTACCATGGATCAAATCATGCTCGATGTAACTTCTATTCCCGATTTAGAAGTTGGCGAAGTCGTGACGCTGTTAGGTAATGATGGGGAAAATCAAATTTCCGCTGATGATTGGGCCGCAGAATTAGATACAATTTCCTGGGAAATTCTCTGTAGTTTTAAACACCGTCTTCCTCGCATAGCTGTTGATAATGGTTGATTGTTAGTTGTTAGTTGTTAGTTGTTGGTTGTTGATTGTTATACCAATTCTCCAAATTATTCAGGACTTACGTATCCAACCAAAGAAACCGGTTTTTTTACGAAAATACTTCGTTATGACCCCCAGATTCTCTCAAAAACCCGGTTTCTAGAGCCATGAACGTAAGTCCCTGTCTCTAGATACCCCTAGTTTGTCACTCTAGGCAGAAGAAAATTGGTGAATAGCATTTAATTTAGTCCCTGTTGACGCGCTACATCACCATCTAAAATAGCTGCGAGTAGTTTATTTAAACCTTTTTTGCGATAATTCATGCCACTGCCTAAGTCTCTAATGACCTCATAGTTCCAGCCATTAGATTGACAGTAGCTAGACAGCACCGCGTCTTGCCTATCAAGGTCGTGTTTCTGAATCTTGGGATGAAACACGGGCGTAAGCAAGGGTTTAAAACAGTAGTCTAAAAATCTAGAATTATCTAGATTTTTTGAGATTTTGACGCGATGTTTATATCTGGCTACTTAAATGACAATATTTCTGAAGCGATCGCACCTATGCAGTTTGGGTCAATCAGTAATCTTAGAAGAAAGAACTACTATTAAGAGCAGTTGGATTCACATTATAAACCACTCCTAAATAATCATTCCCCGATTTAAGTGCCGTTGATACTACAGGATTCGCCCCATCTAAAACCACATTAACTGACTCAAATCTTAGTTCGCTGAAAATAGCATCAATCAACTG
>DATGYA010000539.1:0-10763 GCA_035298405.1 Kamptonema sp.
CTGAATTATTGGATCGATATCGAATTCTAAACTTTCTGCGAGTTTTTCTGCCAAAAGTGCTCTTGATGCACTAGGCAGAGATAAAAGCTCTTCTGTCAGTTGTTCAATTGACCGCATAGCTCGTTGCCAAATGCTTAATTACGATTGTAATATAACAGATTTTAGACCAATAGAAGGTCATTGATCCGGGGTGGATGTGGTTCGCGATCGCAAGGATACAAAGTAAGAGATATCTCTGTTATTTATGAGATGTGCCTGTACGTTTCAACTGCCACTCATGCGCCCTTCTTTTTGCAGCCTCTATACCACTTTTAGGTAAAAATTCACCACGCCGGGGTTTCAGTGCTTCTGGATTTACCACAACCCAACGTTCATCAGCGCCAGACCCATCTTTTTTTATAGCTTTCCTCGTATTGAGCGATCCAATATGACCATTTACGGACTGTTCACCCCGCTTTTGCAGTGCTAATCCTCGCTTAATTTGCTCTGGTTTAATTTTTGGCCAAATCTCTAAACATCGCTTAAGCATCAAATCCTTAATGTAGTGCAGCCAAGGAGATTTATAAGAAGCCGAGCCACAATCAACTTCATAATAATATTGAATTCCTAGTTCAAACTTCTTGACAGAGCTTCCAAAACGATCAAAACAATAGTTAATAAGTTTATCTAAAATCTCATATTCATACTGATCAATAGTGTGTTCAAATCGCTGCCATTGATTATTTTGAATGTAAAGGCAACGAAACATATAAAATGTCTCAATAACTTTTGCAGTAGGTTCTGTTTCATTTAGGCACTCTTTTAATTCTAAGTTAGGCATAAAGAGATCAAGCATAAAGAGATCAAGCGTTTTGCCAGATTGTTGATTTGTTTGAGTGTCATACCAATAACCTTCACTTAACCTATAGTAAACCCACTTTAACTCCATCTTGACTTCCTTGAGCGTAGGCGGACAATTGCTTGTAATTGAGTACGAGGGCAAATCCAAACTTTGAGTGAGACCAATCGAGATTGGATTTGGTATTTGCAGCTTTGCCAAGCCACCAAATAACGTCAACTCCTGCATATAAGTAATCCTCTGTTCGTTTTTCAAGTTCTTTAACTGTTATTGAAGCTAGTTGGCACTCGTGAGCGACTATCCACCCGTTAGGAAACTTTGCTACAACATCTGCAATCCGCCTTACTTCAGGAATAGGAAACTCATATTCTATTTCGGCAAGGCTGTACTCTGGCAGTTCAGTTTTGAGAGTTTTTGCTATCAACTCTTTCCCTGCAAGATGTTCAGGGCTTTCTGGATGGCTTTGGTAATTGCTTGTGCATTCCGCTTTATGGGCAAAATGAGGTTTTTTGATCATCCCTTGCTTAATAAGCATCGGACTACCACAAAGTTGACATACTAAGTCATCTGCTTTCAATTCAGCACGAGGATCTTTCAATTTTGTAATGTCTACTCGTTCGTTAGTGCTTGCGATTTTGGCAATTAAGGGCATGGTCACACCTCTAATTAAACGATAGATAGAGAGCATATTAAACAGTTTAACGCCCTTCCATATACAATGGCTATACTTAAATAAAGCATCTGTCCTTTCACCATCGGATAGACATGACCCAAAGCCTCAACCCCACAACATTACCCCCCGCCTTTCCCGATCGCACGCAACTACCCGACTCCGACAGCAATTTTGCGAAAAACTTCCAAGAACATCCTCAGAGTATCCTACTTACTGACTCCCTGGAAACCACACTGCAAACCCTCCACCCAGACGGACAATATGCGATCGGAATGTGTTTCTTTTCCTATTGGTATCAAATTAAGCTTAAACATCAAGTCTGCCAGGAGTTTTGCTCCCTGGCAGATTTAATATTTAACCTTAAGATATTCTTGCAAGATATCTAACTAGATTAAACTTCTTCCGCCTCCCCGATATCACGCTTCAGCGGCCGCTTATAAGTAAAGGTAAAAGTATCTTTACTCTCAATCACTTGCCGCATTTCCTCATACATAGCATAATCCCCCACACCACTCAAATTAGCCCAACCCCGCGCCCTCGTCAATGCCACAAATAACTGATTACGCAGACTCACATCGGCTTCATTTCGAGCAATATTATCAAAACCCACCACGTAAACCATATCCGCTTCATTCCCCTTAGCGCGAGTAACGCGAGACACCGTTACCCCGCCATCCATCCAGAACAAATCGGGTTTATGATCCGGCCATTTAGGGTTTAATTCATTCAAACCCAAAGCAGTAGGAATGTAGATATCAATTCCTTGATCGCTCAAGAAACTAGCTACCTGACTTTCTAGCTCTATCGCATCAGTAAGGGAACCCAAAACGATCACTAAAATATCCTTACTAGGCTTGAGATCGTCATGGGCGACATTGTACAAAATTTTATCAGCTAAAGCCGTCATTTCTTCCTGGCGAGAGCCGTAAATTTCAAACTCTAATACAGGTTTTCCCCACAATTGCTCAACCGGATTTGGTGAATTTTGAGGTGGCCGATGCAGAGTAATTTTTTGACCAGCAATAAACTTACCAGTTACCTCATAACCGATAGCTTTCCAATCATCAGCGCGGGTAATTCCTGTTAACATTCCCTTCGGCCGTAATAACCCCATTCCGATCGCGTGTGCTGCTGTCAGAATTGTACCAGGAGTGCGATAACAACGACGCATGACTTCGTATTTTTTAATGCCGCCGCTATATTGCGTCCCTTTACTTAACAAATTGCTTAAATTTTCGCCAAACAATTCCTTAATAGTCGGCACTTTTAAGTTATCCAGACTTTGAGCTTCATCGTAAGCCCAAATTAAGCGTCGCTGCTCTAATTGTTCCGGATCTGCGGGTCTTAAAGCTTGATAAGCTAACCAATAAATCGCCTGTTTATCCTGAAACTTCAAATCATCTTCCGAGACTAAATCTTGACCTTCATCTATCAAAATTGCATCAAAAATTGGTTCAATGTTGATTTCTTCTAATAGCCGTTTACAAAGTTCGGCTAATCCCCGATTAGGTTGTCTTTCTGGTGTTTCTCCAGCACTTCGCGATCGCACACCGTTGAACTCGCAAATGGTACTATAAAGTCCCGGCTGATTTTTGCCACCCCAAGCGTGAAGAATCCGTAGTTTTCTGTTAGTTTTAGGATCGTACTGAACGTCACCATTTGTAAAGCGACGCAGCCACCTATCTACTAAGCCAATCATCAAATCGTAAAGAGTGCGAGTGAAAAATACTAAGGCAATATCCCAGTCAGGATGTTTCAAGTGAATATGCGCCGCTTTCTGACACAATAATACTGTTTTTCCTGACCCGGCAATACCCCGCATTCGCTGAAAACCAGGAGGAATTTCTTTGCCGAGGTGTTCTTGTTGGAAATCTAATTCGTAAAGTCGATCTTGCAAGGTTGCTATTACACTAGAGCGGGTTTTGCTATTAGTAGATTGAAGAACGCGCGGCGCTTTTCTCAAAACTGGACTGCCGCTAACTACTGATAACAATAACTCCCATTTCTCATCCTCAATTTCCTCACCTTCAACCACTACAGGCGCTCTTTTCATCCGCTCAGTTAAGGCAAGTTTGCCTAAGTGATCTTTGAAGATAATCGGGGGACAATCAGGCAGTTTATCAAATTCTTTTTGTTGCCATTCTGCCTCTGTAATCAGAGGTAGTGCTATTATAGCTCTAGCCCCTACTTTCCTGCGAATAGTAGGTTCTCTGTCGCAATATCCCAACAAGGCATAAAGTTGATTTTCTGCTTGCTGATAGGGATTAGTTTCTGAGGTGGAAAAGTTTTGAAATTCCCATTCTTGACCGTTAACGGCAACAATTTGGTCAATCTTAACAGATTTGACTTCGATAATTACTAAACTTAATTCGCGATCCACAATCAAAATGTCAGGTTCTTTGCGAATTTCTCCAAACTTTGAGAAAAGAGGATAGCGCCAGTAAGCGATGCAGGTGCGATCGGCAAAGGCATTGCGGACTGCATCCCAAACTATTTGTTCTCCTGCTTCTGTACTGTTGCCTAACGGCTCTGTAGTGATAAATTTGCGACCCCGCTCTTCCATTCCAACAGGCATTGATATTGACCTCGCTAACGATTGAGATATGTAATTTGCGTTTCGCTGGTTCAAAATGTGCAGATAGGGTATATGATACCATAGGCAGTCAACAGCAATCTGCTTTTTATTCTCCTAAGCTTCTACTCCCTTGCGATGAAGAAACTGATTATCCAAATCCCTTGTTATAACGAGGAAGGTACTCTTGGTATCACCCTTGCGGCATTGCCTCGCCAATTGCCAGGTATTGATATTATTGAGTGGCTAGTGATTGATGATGGCAGTCAAGATAGAACTATTGAAGTAGCAAAGAATTGGGGGGTGGATCGCATTGTTCGTTTTTCGAGTAACCAAGGTTTAGCTAAAGCTTTTATGGCGGGAATGGATGCTTGTTTGAAAGCGGGGGCTGATATTATTGTGAATACTGATGCGGACAATCAGTATTGCGCTGATGACATTCCTTCGCTAATTCAACCTATTTTGTTGGGTCAAGCGGAGATAGTTGTAGGTGCTCGACCTATTCTAGAAATTGAGCATTTTTCACCTACGAAAAAACTGCTACAAAAGGTAGGTAGTTGGGTGGTGCGTTTGGCTAGTAATACTGATATTCCTGATGCTCCTAGCGGTTTTAGGGCTTTTAGTCGAGAGGCGGCGATGCAGTTAAATGTGTTTAATAAATATACCTATACTTTGGAGACGATTATTCAAGCTGGACAAAAAGGCATGGCGATTACATCGGTTCCGATTCGCACTAATGGGGTTTTAAGGCCTTCGCGACTGGTGAAAAGTACGCCTTCTTATGTGGTGCGATCGCTCTTTACAATCCTCCGAATTTTCATGGTTTACAAGCCGCTGCGCTTTTTTTTGATGTTAGGAAGCGTACCGTTTGGTTTAGGTGTAATATTAGGATTTCGCTGGATATTTTTCTTCTTTTTGGAAGGTGCTGTCAGAACTAGAGTTCCTAGTTTAATTTTAGCTGCGATTTTAATTCTGATCGGTTTTCAGTTGTGGATGTTGGGTTTAATTGCTGATTTAATGGCAGCTAATCGCAAATTGATGGAAGAGATTCAATTGCGATTGCGGCGGGTTGATACTAGGAGTGAAGATTAAGATTATGGATAAGAGAGATTTGTTGGCTCGCGAGGCGATCGCGCAAATTCCCAAAATTTTAACGCTATGCGATCGCAATCCCCATAGCCCTACCTACGGCTGTTTTGACCGCAATTTCTGGCATTACAAAATAATTGATTTTCCTAGCGGGATGGCTCAGGAATTTGTTTGGCCGTTAGCATTAGCTTACCAGACAAATATTCCCGATAATCCCTTTTATCAACAGCCAATGATTCGCAAATGGGTAGAAGCTGGGATTATCTATGCTGCTCGTAGTGCTCACAGTGATGGTTCCTGCGATGATTATTTTCCCTACGAAAGAGCATCGGGGGCGGCTGCATTTTCTCTATTAGCTTGCATTGAAAGTTACACTATATTAAAATTGCAGAATGATGAAATTTTGCAGTTTTTTGAGAGACGGGCGGACTGGTTGGCAAATCACCACGAAAGCGGCAAGCTTACCAATCATCAAGCTTTAATAGTCTTGTGTTTAGAACTGCTAGAAAGATTATTGAAGACTTCCAAGTGGGATGCTGCAAAAAAACTGCGTTTAGAGCGAGTTTTTGAGTGGCAAAATTCCGAAGGTTGGTTTCAAGAATATGAAGGATGCGATCCTGGCTATCACACTTTAACCATATCCTGTTTAGCGCGGATTTATCAACTCAAGCCCGATACTAGATTAAAAGATACAATTGTAAAGGCGGTGGAATTAGCTGCTCAATTCATTCATCCTGATGGCTCTTATGGTGGAGAATATTCTAGCAGAAACACCTATAACTTTTTCCCTCATGGCTTTGAATTAGTCGGTGAATGGATGCCGGAAGCTTTACAAATTAACGATCGTTTTTTGACGGGGTTAGCTAATGGTTTAGCTCCTTGTTATGCTGACGATCATATTATCGGTCATCATACTTGGAATTATTTACTAGCTTGGCGGGATTTTGTATCGGATAGACCGCCGCCAGTACCTCGCAACTCTGCGAGTATTTGGCTAAAAGAAGCTAAAATTTTGATTAAAAGATGTGGTGATACTGAGCTTTATATTGCTTTGAATAAAGGGGGTGCTTTCAAACTTTTTCGCGATGATAAGTTAGTGGCTTCTGATACTCAGTTTTCGCTGCAAGTGCGGAAAGGCAGTAAAATTAAGAATGCAGTTAGCCACTTGATCGGTGCTTGTGAAGTAAAAGTTGAGGAGGATGAAATTACTATTTCAGGACAGATGGGTTGGGCGAAACAAACGCAGATGACTCCCATTAAATTACTAATTTTGCGAGTAGTAATGTTGACATTAGGGCGTTTTTTCCCGAATTTAATTCGGAAGATTCTACAAAAAATGTTGATTACTGGCAAGCAAGATGCGCCTTTTAGATTTAGTCGTCGCTTGCGGTGGGAAAATCAACAATGGCACATTACCGATGAACTGTATGCTAACTCTTGGGCCGGGGTGATGAGTGCGGGGATTGGCTGCGATCAAACTTCGATTTATGTGGTGATGAGTCGCACTTTTCAACGAGGTCAATTGCTGCCTTGGCTTGACTTAAGTAGTGAGGTTAAGAAATTATCTCAAGGTCAATCTTTGAAAGTGGAACGTCAATTTTAAAGAGTAGTCTTTAGATAGATGTTTTGTTGCAACACATTATGGTAGTTTGCTGACGAATGAATTAGGATAGAAGCGGTGAGTAGACACTTATTTCGTTTTGCTATTGGACTTTTAATCGCATTTTTTGGGTTTATAAGTTACTTGACTACAACTGTGGAAAATCCGGTGACTGGGGAAAAGCAGCGAGTGCAACTTTCACCGCGCCAGGAAGTAGTGTTGGGACTGCAATCGCGATCGCAAGTAGCCTCTCAATTTGGCGGTCTTTACCCAGATCAGGCGCTTCAGGATTATATAGATCAAGTCGGAAAGCGCGTGGTACAGCAGTCTGCGGCATCCAAACTGGGTTATCCCTTTGAGTTTCACCTGCTGCGCGACCCTAAAACGGTAAATGCCTTGGCGCTACCGGGGGGTCAGGTTTTCGTAACGGTTGGCTTGCTGAGTCGGCTGAAATCGGAAGCGCAACTCGCTGGCGTGCTCGGTCACGAAGTTGGGCACGTTATCGGGCGGCATGGGGCTGAACACCTTGCTAAGCAACGGCTTGGGGCGGCGCTGGTAACGGCGGTGGGGGTGGCGGCGACGGACGATCGCGGCAACGGTCAACAGGCGGCTGTGCTCGCACAGGCTGTCAACCAATTGGTTAGCCTGCGGTACGGTCGCGATGACGAATTGGAATCCGATCGCCTGGGAGTGCAGTTTATGAGCCAAGCCGGTTACAATCCAAAAGCTTTGGGGGAAGTGATGCAGATACTTGAGACGGCCAGCGGTGGGGGAAGACAGCCGGAGTTTTTGAGCTCTCACCCCAATCCTGGCAACCGAGTTCAAGTCATACAAAGTGCGATCGCGCAGCAATATCCAAACGGCGTTCCTGCTAATCTCGAAACTGGAAGCGAAGACTTCACTCGCACCGTTCTCCCACGTTTGCAAAGTCAGTGAAAGTAAATTAAATCAAGTGGTATGATGACATGATACCAACTCCGGGTTTATTAGCCCTTTTTTCTTATAGTCCGCGTCGGCGGACTTTGTTTGTATAGTCGCGATTTCTAATCGCCAAGACTTGTTGATGAAACGACTAATTTCTCTAATTGTCAGCCTACTAATTCTAGCAGTTATCTACTGGAAAATTGATTTTGCTGGACTAATAGGAGTATTCCAAAATTGCGATCGCGGGTGGATGGCTGTCAGCCTCAGCATGGTTGTACCGCTGACAATGCTAACAGCTTGGCGGCTGCAACAACTAATGCCTCCAAGTGGCAGATTAGGGTTTGGCGAAGCGAATCGCCTCATCCTCGCCGCCAGCGTTTTGAATATGGTACTCCCCTCAAAAATGGGCGATATTGCTAAAGCTTATTTTATGAAACAGCGGGGGCATTTAGACGGTTCTCTATCCCTATCGCTGGTAGTATTTGAAAAAGCTTGCGATTTGCTTTCCTTGCTGCTATGGTGTGCCTTTGGCTTGATGCTTTATCCCCAGAAAGATTGGTTATTTTGGGTAATGACTGGTGCTGTAGCCTTTGGATTAGTTGCGGGAGTTATGCTTTTAGGTTCTCGCAAATTTGCTCAGATATTTTTTAGATTTGCACGCGGAGTTTCCCCCAAAAAAATTAGCTCTAAACTAGAGAAACTCCAGCTATCTTGGCGTGAAATGCAGCAATTTTTCTGGCAAGATTCAAGGCAACTTTTGAAAATAACCTTAACTTCTATTTTTATTTGGTTTGGTCACTTGCTGCAAATTTGGTTTTTTATCTTTGCCCTCAAAGCCTGGACACCATTTTTAGCAAATTTAGCACTATCTCCCTTAGCAATTTTAGCGGGGTTGCTACCGCTAACATTTGCGGGTGTCGGTACTCGCGATGCAGCCTTAATCGCCTTTTACAGCCCATATTTCAACGCTCCTACAGCGGCAGCCTTGGGCCTGCTTTGCACATCTCGCTATCTGCTACCAGCCATAGGCGGTTTACCATTTTTAGGGCAATATATGGCCGCCCTTCAATATATGCGCGGGGTTCAAAAAAAATAAGATTTTATGACAAAATTACACTCATTTTTAATTTATACAATCGGCAAATCCCGCTCAAATCTAATATTTTGGTTGACCTTAAGCTTTACTTTTGCAGCTATTTATAGTATTCCGGGACTTCAACAAGCTTTTAGCGGCGAATATGTAGTGCAAGATGATGCTCGACAGCACGTTTTTTGGATGCAGAGGTTCATCGATCCGGGTTTATTTCCTAATGATTTAATGGCGGATTATTTCCAATCGGTTGCCCCCGCTGGATATAAGGCAGTTTATCAGCTCATGGCGGGTTTAGGAATTGAACCATTTTTACTGCATAAACTATTGCCAATAGTGTTAGTTTTGATAGCTACTGGCTACTGTTTTGGTGTTTGCCTGCAACTGTTACCAGTGCCTTTTGCGGGTTTTATAGCAACTCTCCTTTTAAATCAAAATCTATGGATGCAGGATGATATAATTTCTGGGACACCCGTAGCTTTTGTCTATCCGCTGTTTCTAGCGTTTTTGTATTATTTACTGCGGAGTTCTTTGTTAGGGGTGGGAGTCGCGATCGCGCTTTTAGGACTCTTCTATCCGCAGTGTATGTTAGTCGGAGTTTGTATCTTAATCCTGCGGCTATTTCGTTGGGAAGGCAAGAGTTTATCTCTGTCATCATCGCGAAAAGATTACCTGTTAATGCTCTCAGGTTTAGGAATAGCAAGTGCGATCTTATTAAGCTATGCTTTAAAATCTTCAGAATTTGGTAAGGTAATATCTGTGGCTGAAGCTAAAACGATACCAGCATTTTTACCGAAAGGTTGGTCGAGCTTTTTTTCTAATAACTTTTCTAACTTTTGGCTCTGCGGCAAGCGTAGCGGCATGATACCGTCAGAGTGGTGCGTTTTAACACATAAATTCTTTCCTATTCCCATTCCTCCCCAAATCTTTGCTGGCCTGTCTTTGCCGATTCTGTTACGATTTTCCTCTGTATTTCCTTTAAGTAAATTGATAACAAAGGAAATTATCATTTTACCTCAATTAGCAATAGCATCGCTGACAATGTTCTTCATGGCTCACGCTTTGGTGTTTAAACTTCACCTACCAAACCGATACACAGAACACAGTTTGCGGATGCTGATGTCTATAGCTGCTGGAATTGCGATCGCATTAATTATAGATGCAGTTTTTAACTGGGCGCAAGTTAAAACTCAAGATAAAAAATTAAATTTTGGCGTTTTACCCTTGGCATTTTGCCTAGTTTTAGGAGTTGCCCTTTTCGGCTATCCTCATATTTTGCAATTCAAAAAATTTCCCTTTCCCAATACCCGTTACATCGGTGGCGGGTTGCCGTCACTTTACAAGTTTTTTGAACAACAACCAAAAGATATTATTATCGCTTCCTTGGCAGAAGAAGCGAATAATTTACCCAGTTTTGCTAAACGTTCTATTCTCGCGGGGGGTGAGGGATATGCTTTGCCTTACCATCCCAAATATTATCAGGAAATTCGGCAACGGACTATTGACACGATCGCAGTACAATACAGTGGTAATATTGGGGAAGTCAAAAATTTTATTGAGAAGTATAAAGTGGACTTTTGGCTGTTAGATAAGCAGGCATTAACTGTCGAGTATACAGAGCGCGATCGCTGGCTGAAACAGTATCAGCCACTTAGCGATGAAGTTTTGGCAAAGCTAAAAGGGGGAATGGTTCCGGCTTTATCAAAAGTTATGCCTAGCTGTCATGTTTTTGAGACTGGAAATTTAGTTGTACTGAAAGCAGAATGTATTGTTAAAAATCAACTTAACTGATTAAAGCTTAACTATGAGCCATCACAAACCTTATTTTATATGGCTGCAACCTTTGCTGATTGTTATATTAGCTTTGGGTATATTTTTTCGATTTGTTAATCTCGATCGCAAAGTTTACTGGTATGATGAAACAATAACATCACTGCGGCTAGCTGGATACACAAAAGCAGAATTTACTGAACAAGT
>DATGYA010000540.1:0-9573 GCA_035298405.1 Kamptonema sp.
CATGATAGCTGCCTTTTGACATAGTAAAACTGTTTTACCAGAACCAGCAATTCCGCGAATTCGCTGAGGGCCTGGGGGAATTTCCTTACCGATGTGTTCTTGCTGCAAATCCATTGCGGATAAACGATTTTGCAACTTTGCTAGAACTTCTGCACGAGTGGTTGGGGGTGCAATTGAGGATTGAGGATTTGAGATGATAGAATTTTCTTGTGTTCCATATCTTCTGATTTTACCTAAGTAAAACTTCCGAGGTAGGGGACGGAAAATCGGCGTGCCGCTGATGATAGCTTGCAAAAGTTGCCACTGTTCGCCGCTGAGTTGAATTCCTTTAATGACAGGAGTGAGTTCCTTAATTATTGAAATTAGTGAGGGTTCCGAAGCCAAAGAAATTTCATTTTCCTGGTCTTTGTCCCTAGTCCCTAGTCCTCGGTTCTTCGGCAAATTCTCTTGAAAAATTATGGGCGGACAGCTTGGAAGTTTGTTAAAATCTCTTTTATGCCACTGCTGCTGACCGATCAGTGGTAAGGCAACGATCGCGCGACCAGTAACGCGATCGCGCAGCTCAATTTCACTATTGCAGTACCCAAGCATTGCAAATAGCTGATTTTCAGCTTGCTGATAAGGATTACCGCCTGTAGTATAAAAATTTTGGAATTCCCATTTATGACCGTTGATGCCTACAATTTGGTCAATGACGATCGACTTGACCTCGATAATAGTTAAACCCAGTTCCAAATCAGCAATGAGAATGTCAGGCTCTTTGCGAAAATCGCCTACCTTAGAAAAAATCGGATAGCGCCAGTAGGCAATACAGTCGCGATCGGCAAAAGCAAGGCAAACGGCATCCCAAACTCTTTGTTCTGCCGTTTCTCCACTTTTCCCCAGCGGTTCAGTGGTAATAAATTTTCTGCATTCTACTTTCTGACCCACCGCTACTTTTTTATATTGTTTCACGCTCGGATCGTTAGTTGGGTGCATAGCAGATAGGATTGAGCTAGCTCAAGGTTACACTAAAGCCCGTCACGCGGCGTTGCCTCTCAAAAACCCGATTGAGTCTTATGGCGCACTTCCGCTCCAGTTTGTTTTTACTGACTTGCCTTGCCTGTTTTAGCTTTGCTCCTAGTAGGGGTATGGGCGATCGCTATCCTACAGCGTTGTACAATCAAACGCTCCCCTCCGCAAGCCTAGCGCACCGCGAGAGGAGCTTTCCTAATGGTGAAGAAATTGTCTTTGCGATCGCCCCTGTTGCCGCTCAGGAACCCTCTCCCAAGCAAACAAAACCTACCTCAACCCCCAATCAAAGGAAATCTACCCCAGATCCTAAAAAAGCAAAAGCTAGCTCGTCTAATTCCCGAAATTCTCAACCATTAAATGCTATAGTCCGGTTTCTGCTGCGGCAACGGATGTTATTTCTATTGAGTGTAGCAGCACTTTTAGTAACGAGTGCGGCAGTGTTTGTTCTGCTCAAACTTGTCAGCACCGAACCTGATAATTTAAGGTCAAAAGTAGCGATCGCCCGCCAACGAAAATCACCAAGAAATCGACCCAGAAGCCATAATTATGAAGAACACGGCGCAAAGGACGGCGTTACTCTGAATGCAGCCCATGAAATTTATACGCCACCCTATCCCTCTGTAACGCCAAGTAATTACGCCAATGAGAATAGCGATCGCAATTTTCCCTCAATCTTTGACCCTAACGACGCAGAACCCCAAGCAACGCGATCGCACACAGACAATCCAGACACATTAACTCCAGAAAATCACAGCAACGGCTACAGCGATCCTGGTTTGAACCTTTCGCACAAAAGTAATCAACCAGAGCCATCATTTAATAATGGCCCAGATATTTTGGACGATCAAAGCTCTCAACTGCTTAAAATTAATATCGTTCACCAACTGCTCCAAGACTTAGCTCATCCCAATCCAGCCAGGCGGCATAAAGCGATTTGGGAATTAGGCGATCGCGGAGATTCGAGAGCTGTTGGGCCCTTAGTGGATCTACTCTTAAACTCCGACTCCAAGCAACACAGCTTAATTTTGTCAATTTTATCAGAAATCGGCATTAAAACTCTTAAACCCATGAATCGCGCTTGGCTGATATCATTACAAAATGAAAATGCCGAAGTGCGTAAAAATGCCATTCGGGATCTAACACGGATTTATGAATTAGTCAATCAAGTTAGCCACTTATTGCAACGTGCCGCAGACGATCCAGATCCAGAAGTTCAGGAAACAGCTCGCTGGGCATTAAATCAATTGAATCGCGAATCTTCGGTCGCAAATCGCGATCAAAAGTCAGAAGGATCTAGGGGCTAGAGCGTGTTTTCCAACTCGTTAATCCGAAACCTCATTCAAAGCGTCAAATTCAGCAACCTGTTTTTGACCAAGGGATGTAATAGCTAAAACTAAAACACTTAATGTAATCCCCAAAATAGCATAACTCGGTAGTGAAAAAATAGTTATTTTCAACAAATAAGGCAATTCCCCCTCTTTCCAATTCCAGCGCTTTCCTAAAAACACTAACAGCCCATTATGAATTACTGCTGTTTGCACCAGAAGACAGCCAACTCCCAATAACCAAATAGAGATTCGTTTGCCAGAAAAGGCACAATTTTGAATCTGACAGTATAGATCCTTTAGCAAAAAAACTACCGCTGATGCTAACATTACGGAACTGGTTGGCTGTGAATAATTGAGCGCAATACCTAAACAGCAAATCAACACCATTTCACATAAATGAATATTTTTTGACCAAGCAGTGCGAGATTGTTTTTGGTAAAAATACCAACTCACTAAACCAACTAGAACCAGAATAATTAAGTCAGAAAATAGCTTGGCAACGAATGGACTATGGGGATAAAATCTCGGCCCCAGCACCATTAAATCGATGCGACTCATCGAAATATAAGGATTATTCGAGGGATCTTTGAGCCAAAGTGGAAATCCACGAGTAGCATCCTGTAGAAATCCTGTTAAGGAATTACCCGTTATAGCTAAACCTATAATTGCTAGAGAACTTGCTGTAATTATAGATACAAAAACTAGATAAAACCGTCTTTTTATTAAAAAATAAGGCAAAAATAATCCAACTAAGGTTGGTTTAAAAAGGGCAATTCCCAGTAGAATTCCTGCAAGTAAATCCAGATTTTTTCGAGCTAATATAAACATCCCTAATAGCAGAAAAGCAATAAAACTTGCCACATTGCCAACTTGCATATCGAAGACGAAACCATAGAGCAATGCTACTGATATAGTGCAAATAGTTCTGAAAGTTCGTGACTGCAACTCCAACAGAATATTTGCTTCCCATAAAACCAAGCCTGTAGCGATCAGATGGAGTAAAGTCCAGATTATGAATGCAGTCTTTATCGGAAAATAGCCCAGAAACCAGATCGGAGGAATGATATTTGGTGGATAAACAAAAGGTGGTATAAACCCACACACCTTTGTGATGCTACAGAAACCTTTGTTAAACGCTTCGACATTAAAAGGACTCAAATGCTGATGAGCTAATTTACTCGCTACATAAAACCACTTAAAATCCCAGTAAGGCGGATCGTGCCGATTGGTCAAATTGTAAACCAACCACCCTGTATAACAAAGGAATCTGGTGACAACTAATACAAGAACTGCTTTGCAAATAAAGGCAATGATAGGTTGAGAAAAAAAACGACTCAACCCTTTGATTGAAGGATGTTTTAAAAATAAAGATTTTTGCCATACTGTTTTGTCGCGGTCTAATCGCAAATTATTTTTGAAAAACCAAGCAACTGTAATGATAATAATTAAATTCCAAAATCCAAAGCTAATCATAGGAATTGAACCTCAATAAGTATCTTGATTAACGGGACTTAAACAAAAAATCAGGATCTAAATGAGTCAGGACTTAGGCACAATGTACGAAAAATATGGGTTGGCTATTGCTTCGCTGGACTCGCAATGACAGAATTACGTTATATCTGCGTCAGTCCTGTGATTTATAATGATAGCAGTGCGAGCATATAACGTTAAAGAATGACCCATGCAAGAGACTACCCCCGCCGCGATGCCCCATGCCTTCATAAATGAATGGTGTTGCCCACTCGATCGTAAAGGATAAACAGGATTAATATAGGATATCTTACCAATTAGCCATTACCATTAGCCAATGAAATTATTATTAATGTCAACATCAGTTGGCCCCCTTGGTTCAGGACTAGGTGGCGGAGTCGAGCTCACCTTACTAAATATTGCCATTGAACTGCAAAGAAGAAATATAAAAATAGACATCATAGCTCCAACTGGCTCAGTTTTGCCAGAAATCTCAGTCATCGAAATTGCGGGAGAACTCCAAATTCCTGCCCAAACTCAAGACCGCAATGTTCCTATTGTGATGCCAGGAGATTCTGTCCTCGCGAATATGTGGGAATATGCGAGAAAAAATCAAGCAAATTACGATCTAATCGTTAACTTTGCCTACGACTGGTTGCCGTTTTATTTAACACCATTCTTTATTACTCCCATAGCTCATTTTATCAGCATGGGTTCCCTCTCTGATACAATAGATCGAATAGCCAGACAAATAGCAAGTCAATTTCCAGGTACAATAGGAGTCTACACAGAAGCACAAGCTGCAACATTTCCTTTTGCCAGCGAATGCAAATGTTTGGGCAGCGGCATTGACTTATCTTTGTACCAATTCTGCCCTAAACCTGACTTTCAATTAGCATGGTTAGGTCGCATTGCTTCAGAAAAAGGTTTAGAAGATGCAGTTGCAGCAGCTCAAATTACTGGTATTCCCCTCAAAATTATGGGCAAAATCCAAGACGAGAGTTATTGGCAGAAAATTTGTGCAGATTACCCGCAAGCTCCGGTAGAATATTTAGGGTTTCTAACAACAGCTCAAATGCAAGCAGAAGTCGGGAAATGTAGAGCTTTATTGATGACACCGCGTTGGGTGGAAGCTTTCGGGAATGTCGCGATCGAAGCTTTAGCTTGCGGAGTGCCAGTAATTTCCTACAGTCGAGGCGGGCCTGGGGAGATTGTTAGAGATGGACAGACGGGGTTTTTGGTGGAACCTGATAGTGTAGATGGATTAGTAGGTGCGATCGCGCGTTTAGATGAAATTAACCGCCGCGCTTGCCGACAGCAAGCAGAGGCAGAATATTCACTAGAAGCTTTAGGATCGCGCTTTGAACATTGGTTCAAATCTATTTTAGATTCAAAGTTGGCTAAGCATTAATCAAGGAAAAAAACAACTATGACAAGTGATACTTTAGTGCTTTTATCAAGTCGGGAATTAGAAAAAATGCGTAACGCCGGACGCTTAGCGGCCGAACTTCTCAACCATCTTGAACCGATGGTAAAACCAGGAGTTAGCACCCTAGAACTCAACGACGAAGCCGAACGCTGGACAGTAGCTCGCGGTGCAAAAAGCGCACCTTTGGGCTACAAAGGATTTCCTAAATCTATCTGCACTAGCGTTAATGAAGTTGTCTGTCACGGCATCCCCAATGCCAAACAAATTCTTAAAGAAGGTGACATCATAAATATCGATGTAACGCCGATACTTGATGGTTTTCACGGCGATACTTCTAAGACATTTTTTGTAGGTCAACCTTCACCGACAACAAGAAAACTGGTTGAGGTGACAGAAGAATGTTTGAGAAGGGGAATTGCTGAAGTCAAGCCCGGAGCTCGCATCGGTGACATCGGTGCAGCTATTCAAGAATATGCTGAAGCGGAGGGATTTTCTGTAGTGCAGAACTTCGCAGGGCATGGCATTCACCGGGTTTTTCACACCGCGCCAGAAATTCTTCACTATGGCAAACGAGGGACAGGTAAACGCCTCAGACAAGGTATGGTATTCACGATCGAACCGATGATTAATGAGGGTACTTGGGAAGTCGAAATTCTTGAAGATGGTTGGACTGCTGTGACGTTGGATGGCAAACTTACGGCCCAGTTTGAGCATACTATAGCCGTCACTGAGTCCGGTGTTGAAATTTTAACTTTGCCTTGAGATATGGCTAATGGCTAATGGTTAATGGCTAATTGCTAATTGTTAATTGTTACGCATTTATAACGGCTAACAAGGCAAGTAGGGTGCGTCAGCTAGAGCAGTTAGGTTTACACGGGAGACGCTTCGGACTGACGCACCCTACAATACTATTTTAAATGTCGAACAGCTTACCTACCCAATTGAAAACTGCTATGTATGAGTGAAGGAAAGTGGCTGCGATCGCGCGATTTGGTGCGGGTAATTGCTCCAAGTGGTTGCTTGCGAGAGTTTGAGGCTTTTAATAAGGGAGTGGAAATTTGGCGATCGCGCGGCTATCAAGTTGAACTCGCTTCCGGCGTTGACTCCCGCTGGGGCTATTTAGCCGGCACTGATGACACCCGCCTCTCCCAACTTGCAAAAGCCCTCAAAGATCCAGAATGTCGCGCCATTCTCTGCGCCAGAGGTGGTTATGGCAGCACTCGCTTATTGGATCTCTTGGGCAAGGGAGATGGGGGAGATGGGGGGGATGGGGGAGATGGGGGAGATGGGGAGGATTTTTTGCCTACAGATTACCGATTACCTATTACCAAAAAATGGTTGATTGGCTTTTCAGACATTACCGCTTTGCTGTGGAGTCACAATCGCCTTGGCATTTGGGGGGTTCATGGCCCACTGCTGACCACTTTAGCATCTGAACCTGAATGGTCTGTGGATCGATTATTTGACTGGTTGGAAGGCCGCCCTTTAAAACCTTTGCAAGGTAATGGTTGGGGAGGTGAAAAAGCGACAGGATTGCTATTACCTGCAAATCTTACTGTTGCTACTCACCTAATAGGAACTCCCTATCAACCAGATTTAACTAATGTTATTCTCGCTTTTGAAGATGTTACCGAAGCTCCTTACCGGATTGACCGAATGTTAACTCAGTGGCGAATGGCTGGGGCTTTTTCTGGAGTTCGAGGTATTGCTTTAGGTAGATTTAGCCGCTGCGAACCGAGTCCTGACGTTCCCAGTTTTACAGTAGAAGAAGTATTGCGCGATCGCCTCTCTGACTTAAACATTCCCATAGTCTCTGACCTACCCTTCGGTCACGATGGCCCTAATGCTACTTTACCTGTGGGAATCATTGCTCACCTTGACGCTGACTCTGGAGTTCTAACTTGCGGCTAAAAACTAAGTTTGTAGGGTGACTCAGCTTAATATTGATTGATATAATTAGAGTTTGAGTCTCAGACGCAACCTACAAATACGTATCAGTTGGCTTTAGTCCTATTCATTTCTAGACTTTCACTTCCTAAATAGCCCGGATGGATGAGGCAAATAGTGTAGTAAGTAAATTAGATTTAAAGTAACTTAAGCCAATATTTTCACTACTAGGAGGTTCTATGAAAACAGGTGAATTTTTCAGCAGTATAGCTGCGACTGTGTTAATTGCAGGAATGGCATTGACAGGCATTTCTTCAAGTGCTATGGCTGCTGATGTCCAGAATAATGAGTCTGTGGACGGTGTAATTCGCAGCAATTCTCCTACCTACCGCTTCCGGAATATGTGGAGTCCCAATACTCCTACAGAGCAATTGCGCGGTCAAGAATATACTTTTAGTGCTGAGTCCGGGGACGAAATCCAAATCAATTTAGATATAGATAGAAACGGTTTTTCTCCAGTGTTAGTGCTTTTTCACACAGAAACTAACAAGCAAGTGGCTTATTCCCAAAGTAATTCTTTTAGCTATCGCATACCCAGGTCTGGGGAGTACAAACTGCTGGTTTTGGCTAAAGATACTTCTCGTAGTGGTAGATATACGCTAGAAATTTCGGGTATTAGTGACGATCGCGATCGCTCCTCTAGAGATAGAGATAGAGATAGAGATAGAAATCGCGATCGCGAATATAACAATAGCGATGACAGGGAACAGTTTCTCAAAGACGAATTTGGACTGCGCCCCCTCGACTGTCGTTCAAGGCGGACTATGGTAAGGGTGACTTTTCAGGATGGGGACGAGTCTACACAGTGCGCTGAACCAACTCGCGCTATTCCTGCCGGAGACTATTATTACAATTCCCGCACCAGAGATTTAGAGTCTACTACAGCAGAAGACCCCAGAGAACGATGTCGGGTAGCTGTAGGCGGAGTCTGCATTAGCAGGTAGGCTATTGCGGCATTTAAACGGCGATTAGGGTGCGTCATTACTAAGCGATTTTGATATCCAGTAACCGTTCTAGCCGACGCACCCTACAAGGTTTAAAAAGAGTTTTTATCTTTGATTTTTATAATAGTTTTAATTTTTAATTTTTAATTTTTAATTTTTAATTTCAAAAGGGTAATCAGGGGGTGGTAAGCTATCAACAACGTTTAAATATGTAATTCAGAGTAAAGTAGAGATGGCCGGATCAACCCAAGAACCCTTGTTATTACGGGCCGCACGCGGTGAAGTTTTAGACCGCCCGCCTGTGTGGATGATGCGGCAGGCGGGTCGCTATATGAAAGCTTATCGGGATTTACGAGATAAGTATCCGTCTTTTCGCGATCGCTCGGAGAAAACAGACATCGCAGTGGAAATTTCCCTGCAACCATTTCGAGCTTTTGAACCTGACGGTGTGATTTTATTTTCCGATATCTTGACCCCCCTGCCAGGAATTGGCATTAATTTTGATATTGTCGAAAGTCGCGGGCCGATGATTGACCCGCCGATTCGCAGCCAAGCACAGATAGACCAACTTCACGAGATCGAACCAGCAGAGTCTTTGCCGTTCATCCGGGAAATTTTGCAGAGTTTACGAAAGGAAGTAGGCGATCGCGCCACCGTATTAGGCTTTGTCGGAGCTCCTTGGACTTTGGCTGCTTATGCTATTGAAGGCAAAAGCTCGAAAGATTATACTGTGATTAAAGGCATGGCTTTTTCCGAGCCAGCAATGCTGCATCAATTTTTGGGTAAATTAGCAGACGCGATCGCAGTTTACGCCAGATACCAAATTGACAGTGGCGCACAAGTAGTGCAAATGTTTGATTCTTGGGCCGGTCAGTTGAGTCCGCAAGACTACGAAGCTTTTGCTTTACCTTATCAGCAGCGGGTTGTCGAGCAAGTTAAGGCAACTCACCCAGATACCCCTCTGATCCTTTATATTAACGGCAGTGCTGGACTACTAGAGCGGATGCCCAAGTCTGGCGTTGACATTGTTAGCGTAGACTGGACAGTAGATATGGCCGAAGCCAGGGCGAGGCTAGGCGCAGCAGTTGGGGTGCAAGGAAACATCGATCCTTGCGTACTCTTTGGCTCAAAAGCTTTTATTCAGGAACGCATCCTCGAAACAATTCGCAAGGCCGGAAACAAACGCCACATCCTGAATTTAGGACACGGCGTATTGCAAAACACGCCTGAAGAAAATGTCGCCTTTTTCTTTGAAACAGCAAAACAGGCTGACAAATTACTTTCAGTTCCCGCTTGACATAACTAGGGGTAAGTACGAGAGATGAGGGCGATAAAACGGATGAGGAAGATAAAAGGGATCAAACAGATAAACCTCCCCATCCTCCCCATCCTCCTCATCCCCCCCATCTCCCCCATCCTCCCCATCCCCCCCATCCTTCTT
>DATGYA010000541.1:0-12675 GCA_035298405.1 Kamptonema sp.
CTTTAAATCCATTGCCAAATTCTTTTCAAAATTATCGCTTGTCGGATTTTACGCTTGGAGCTTGAGAAAAGCGCTGAAATATCATCGTACCACAATGGTGATTTCCGTAGCAATTTTGATCGCAACAATTTACCTATTTGCAGTCATTCCTAAAGGCTTTATTCCCAGCGATGACACGGGACAACTCAACGCCGTGACAGAGGCCGCTCAAGATATTTCCTTTGCCGAAATGGTTAAACATCAGGAAGAATTAGCGGCAATTATCCGTAAAGATCCTAATGTTGATGCTATCAACTCCACAGTCGGCGCTGGCGGCCCTAATTCAGCCGCGAATGCAGGTCGCATATTTATCCGCTTAAAACCCCATTCTGAACGCCATTTAAGTGCCGAAGAAATTATCAAAGAATTGCGCCCAAAACTGAATAAAGTACCGGGAATCAGAGCATTTTTGCAAAACCCGCCATCAATTCGGATCGGTTCTCAACAGTCGAAAGCACTATATCAATTTACCCTACAAACTCCCAATTCCCAAGAGCTTTATAAAGCTGCGCCTGAACTAGAAGCGGAGTTACGAAAGATGCCGGAACTACAAGATGTTAACAGCGATTTGCTACTAAAAAACCGCCAGTTACAGGTGACAGTCGATCGCGATCGCGCCTCTTCCCTTGGTCTAACTGCCAATCAAATTGAAACAGCCTTGTACAATGCCTACGGAAGTCGCCAAGTTTCTACTATCTACGCGCCTGACAGCCAATATCAAGTAATTATGGGTTTAGACCCCAAATATCAGCAAGACCCCAGCGCCCTAGAATTGCTTTCAATTCGGTCTAGTACAGGTCAACAAATTCCCTTAAATGCGGTAGCAACTTTGAGTCAAAGTGTTGGCCCATTAACTATTGGTCACTTTGGACAATTAGCTGCTGTTACTATCTCCTTTAACTTGAAACCTGGTGTTTCTCTGGGGGACGTAGTGCCAAACATTGAAAAACTAGCGCGGGAGACGCTACCGCCCACAATTAGCACTAAGTTTCAGGGTTCAGCACAAGTATTTCAATCTTCACTGCAAGGATTAGGAGTGTTGTTGATAGTTGCGATTTTGGTGATTTATATTGTGTTGGGAATTCTCTACGAAAATTTCATTCACCCAGTGACGATTCTTTCGAGTTTGCCTTCGGCAGGATTTGGAGCATTGTTAACTTTAATGGTGTTTGGAGTAGAGTTAAACATCTATGCTTTTGTGGGCATTATTTTGCTGGTGGGAATTGTCAAGAAAAACGGCATTATGATGATTGACTTTGCCATAGAAGCACAGCGCGATCGCGCCCAAAAGCCCCTTGATGCTATCTATGAAGCCTGTTTAGTCAGGTTCCGCCCCATTATGATGACCACAATGGCAGCTTTAATGGGAACACTGCCGATCGCACTTGGTTGGGGCGCGGGTGCAGAATCTCGCCGTCCTTTAGGTTTAGCTGTCGTCGGCGGTTTATTATTTTCCCAACTATTGACCCTTTACATTACTCCCGTTTTTTACACTTATATGGAGTCTTTCCGGGAAAAATTCTTAGCACATCCAGCTAAGAATTAATAAGTATTAGGACACAATTAAAAAAACCCGGTTCCTTCAAGAAACCGAGTTTTGTATAAATAAACTTGTGAGATCAAAGCCAAAGGCGAGTTGCCTATTGCTTTCCCCAGGAATTTAACCTTCCTGTTTCCGTGTAGTCAAGTCGCCCAATTTTTGGAATAGACCGAACTCAACTTGCTCTTCTAAGTCTGGGTCAATTCCAGCAAACACATCTCGGAAGAGAGTGCGGGAACCATGCCAGAGATGGCCGAAGAAGAACAGCAAAGCAAAACAAGCGTGTCCGAAAGTAAACCAACCGCGAGTTGAAGTGCGGAAAACCCCATCAGACTTCAAAGTTTCACGGTCAAATTCAAACACCTCACCCTTCTGGGCAGCGCGAGCGTACTTCTTAACCTCTACAGGATTGTTCAACGTTTGACCGTTAAGTGCACCGCCATAGAAGCTGACAGTAACGCCAGCTTGCTCGAAGCTATATTTCGACTCAGCACGACGGAAGGGGATGTCAGCGCGAACGATCCCATCTTTGTCTGTCAAGACTACTGGGAAGGTTTCAAAGAAGTTAGGCAGGCGGCGCACCGTCAATTCCCGACCTTCCTTGTCTTTGAACACAGGATGGCCAAGCCAACCTGTAGCAATGCCATCACCCTTGTCCATAGGGCCTGCGCGGAACAAACCGCCTTTAGCTGGACTGTTGCCCACGTAGTCGTAGAAAGCTAGCTTTTCAGGGATTTGCTCGTAAGCTTGCTGAACACTGCCGCCGTTAGCGATGGTAGTTTGCACTCGCCGCTGAATTTCCTGCTGGAAATAATTACTGTCCCACTGATAACGAGTAGGCCCGAACAATTCAATGGGAGTAGCCGCAGAACCGTACCACATCGTACCTGCCACGATGAAAGCGGCGAAGAAGACGGCAGCTATACTACTGGAAAGTACGGTTTCAATGTTACCCATCCGCAAAGCTCTGTAAAGCCGTTCCGGGGGTCGCACTGTCAAGTGGAATAGTCCGGCGATAACACCAACTACGCCAGCAGCGATGTGGTGAGCCACGATCCCGCCAGGATTGAAGGGATCGAAGCCTTCCGGGCCCCAGGCAGGCGCGACTGGTTGGACGTGGCCGGTTAAACCGTAGGGGTCGGAAACCCACATTCCGGGGCCAAAGAGACCCGATAGGTGGAAAGCACCGAAGCCAAAACAGAGTAAACCTGACAAGAACAAGTGAATGCCGAACATTTTCGGCAAGTCGAGGGCGGGTTCGCCGGTGCGGGGGTCTCTGAAAAGTTCTAAGTCCCAGTAAACCCAGTGCCATACGGCGGCTAGGAACAGTAGACCTGACAGGATGATGTGAGCGGCGGCAACGCCTTCAAAAGACCAAATGCCGGGATCTGCGGCACTTTCGCCGGTGATGCTCCAACCGCCCCAAGATTTGGTAACACCCAGACGAGCCATGAATGGCAACACAAACATTCCCTGCCGCCACATCGGGTTAAGGATGGGATCGCTGGGATCGAAAATTGCTAGTTCGTAGAGGGCCATTGAACCTGACCAACCTGCTACAAGAGCAGTGTGCATCAGGTGTACTGAAATCAATCGACCGGGATCGTTCAAGACGACTGTATGTACGCGATACCAGGGTAGTCCCATTGACTACGCTCCTCCAAGATGAGAGATGTTTATTTTGACTTTGACGGCTTTTCAGCTTTTTATTAAGCCACCTGCGCTTGCTATCTGTCTGGGTGTGTATTATTGCCTAGACTTGGAGATGGCAAGATTGGCGGCATAAAAATGAAAGTTATTTAAAGAAGTGTATCGAGTGTTAGAACCGATTGCAATATTTCTAGGCTACATCAAGTGGGGATTGCCGATTTGACATCGGGCTTCGATGCTGCCTAAGCGTTCGAGAACTTGTTCGGCACCGATCAGGCGGGTGAGTACGACGTTACCGATATTTTTGGTGGGATCGCTTTCGATAAGGGGGGCTGTAGGTTTGACTTCTACCATGAGTACAGCGTCTTCTACGCGATAGAGCCACATTTTCTCGTTTTGATCCCAAAGGCAGAGGTTGAGTTTTTCGATGTCGGGCGATCGCCTCCAAGCAGCATCGCTCCATAACCCACCAACTCCCCAGACGCGCCCAACTGTCCACCCTTCAGATAAAAAGAAGTATTTCACGAACTTAACTTGGTACGGTTACTTAGAATGTGGTGTTTAGGATAGCGCGAAATGGATCGTTGGGGAGATTTACGGTTAGGTATTAAGTTTTTCAGGGAGTAGGAGATCGCGTTTGCGCGTTTGTCAATAGATTTCTAAAAGATTATTTTTGGGAGAGGCGTTTAACGGCTTGAGCTCCCAAAAGCCGATCGGCTTCTTTGAGAATGGCGGGAATTTTGGCAGCGTGGGGACTGTAAACTAGACATTCTTGTAATTCTAATTCGTCAATTCGATCTGCTTTGCCACCGGGAAACCAGTGGCCGCCGTTTCCGAGGAGATTGTAGCGCATTTTGCCGTAGTCGATCATGTCGTAGGCGATCGCTAAATTCCACAACCACAAAATCACTGGAATATTTATTCCGCCAGGGGTGTTTTCAGGGGTAGGTAAGCCGATGTGCCAAGTTTTTACCCAGTTTTCGCCGAGTTTATTTATTGCTTCTTTTTCTAACCTTGCTAAAATTGGCGGTAGAATTTCATCAGCACGATTTAACAATTCTGTAACTTTTAGATGTTCATCAAAATCTTGCGATCGCGCTGCCCCTAAACTCAAGGTATGTACTTGGGGATGGGAGAGACAAAACAAGTCATTAAACACCATCGGACTCACTGGATCGCACAATTCTACTAATTTTTGTGGCGGGTTGTAAAGTTTTCCGCCTTTATCAGAAGGGCTGATAATAAAAACACCCATATCGTTGCTGCTAGCTGCCTCAATTGCTGGCCAGTTGTTTTGATTAATGTAATACCAGTGCAGGTTAATATAGTCAAATTGATTAGTTTTAACCGTCTCCACAATTACATCTGTTGGCCCATGAGTAGAGAAACCGATAAATCGCACTTTACCTTCGGCTTGCAGCTTTTTAGCAACATCTAGACAGCCGCCTGGTTGGATGCTATTATTGAGAATTTCTATGGTATTAATACCGTGCAGGGCTAGTAAATCTACATATTCTAATTGTAAATAACCTAGTGATTTTTCAAATTCGCTAAGGAATTGTTTGCTATCTGGTTGGGGAGAAATTTTAGTTTGAATTATTAATTTCTCACGAGGTAGTTTGGGTAAAATCCATCCCAACTGCATCTCAGAAGTACCATAGCCACGAGCCGTTTCAATGTGATTGATGCCGCATTCTACCGAACGGCGAATAGTAGTTTCTAGATTTTGTTGGTTATCAGGTGGAATCAGATCGGGTTCGACATCCTGCCATTTATATTGATATCTCATGCCGCCACAGGAAAAGATAGGCATTGGTAATTCTGTACGGCCGAATCTGCGATACTGCATCATATAAATTGTTAGTTGTTAGTTGTTAGTTGTTAGTTGTTGGTTGTTAGTTGGTAATAATTGGTTGTTGGCTGTTGTTCTTAGTTATAATTATTAGCTATTTCT
The DNA here is from genome assembly GCA_035298405.1 of Kamptonema sp. Lineage (GTDB taxonomy): Bacteria > Cyanobacteriota > Cyanobacteriia > Cyanobacteriales > Microcoleaceae > Kamptonema. The sequence goes on from DATGYA010000541.1 coordinate 5,184, forward strand.
CTAGTTACTAACCCCTGGCTACTAAGCTGTTACGCATTTAAAGGAAGATAGTAGGGTGCGTCATTATTGAAGCTTTTCCAATTAATTATAAGTGTTCGCTTTACTCGCACCCTACAAGCCTAGTTAGTGGTTTAAATACGTAACAGCTTAACGATTAACGATTAACCACTAACCACTAACCATTAATTATTTAGAAATCTCGCGCACAATGGGCTTTCCATCTTTGATTTCGCCAACGAGAACTAAATCGGTTACGCCTATAAACAACCCATTTTCTAATACCCCAGGAATGTTATTAAGGGTTTTTTCCAGTTCGGCGGGGTTGTCGATTGTGTCAAATTTGACATCAATTACCATGTTGCCTTGGTCAGTAATTACTGGTCCAGCTTTTCTGACTCCCATCCGAAGTTCTGATTGACCGCCTAGCTTCGCGATCGCGCGCATCACTGGCGTTATTGCCATCGGCAAAACTTCGACAGGTACGCGAAAAGTTGAACCCAATTTATCAACTAATTTGGAACCATCCACTACAACAATAAACTGTTCTGCTAAATAATCGACAATTTTTTCGCGGGTGTGGGCCGCGCCTCCACCTTTAATTAAATTTAGATGGGGATCGACTTCATCAGCACCGTCAATTGCGATATCAATGCGGTCAATTTCATCGAGGGTTGTCAGCGGAACTCCGTATTGCTTGGCCAAAACTTCTCCCTGAAAAGAAGTTGTCACTCCCTTAATATCTTTGAGAGTGCCTGCTTTGATGCGATCGCCCAAAGCTTCAATCATATAAGCTGCTGTTGACCCTGTTCCCAACCCCACGATTGTACCGGACTGCACGCGATCGGCGGCGGCATAGCCAACTTGCTGCTTCATCAATTTTGCGAGGTCTTGTTCTGCTGCCATGATAAATGTTCCTTAATGAGTTGGCGGTTCGCGCTGCCAATTAAATAACTACCAATTCCTCGATCTACAGCTACAGATTTGACCCCCATGTAGTTCCCCTTGTCAAGGGGGAACGGCGAAGCTGGGGATATAGATTTGTAGTCATAGCTTCAAGAATTGGTATAACTACCAGTGTTTAATTTACCGCAATTGGGGTAACTAACAAATATGCTACCGGAATTTAATCTAAAAGCTGATTAATGTTGAGGTACTGAACTAGCAACCTGAAATCTATTATACTCAAGGAAAATTAGAAAACGCGATCTGCCGCCGCCATTAAAGCAAAAACTGATGAAAATTGGATTTCTGGATACAGTTAGTTGGGATTATAACATTGAAACGCCTTACCGCAAGCCTCTAGGGGGTACTCAATCAGGTGTTTGTTATTTAGCGGAGGCATTAGCTAAAAAAAAGCACGAGGTCTTTTTGCTCAATGAAACTTCGGAGGAGGGGATGTTTCGCGGCGTTATATGCTTGCGGCGCGAGGCAAATGAGTTAGTTGGAAAAACTTTGCGATCGCTGGATGTTTTAATTATAGTAGATGTAGCAGGTAAGGCCCTACAATTCAAGCATCTTATAGGGGAAAAAACTAAATTAATTTTATGGATACACAGCGAGAAAATCTCAAACTTATTGCAAGATTTAAAGAATATTGACGAGAGAAATATTTATGATGGCTTTGCCTTTGTGAGCGAATGGCAGCGAGAACAATTCCGAGAATACTTTGACATTGACTTAAATCGCACCTGCATTTTAAGAAATGCGATCGCGCCCTGTTTTACTAACCTTTTCCCCGACGATATATCGATTTTATCCCAAAAATCTCAACCGCCAATTCTGGCTTATACTAGCACGCCATTTCGGGGACTCGATCTCCTCTTAAAAGTTTTCCCGCAGATTCGCCAAGCTGTGCCAGGAACTATACTTAAAGTATTCTCAAGCATGGGAGTTTACAACTGTCCAAAAGTTGGCGAAGAATTAATGTTTGGTCAGTTGTACCGCCAATGTCGGGAAACTGAAGGAGTTGAGTATATCGGTTCCATACCGCAGCATCAACTTGTTCGCGAACTCCGTTCCAGTCTAATTTTAGCCTACCCCAATACTTACCCGGAAACTTCCTGCATTGCTGCGATGGAAGCGATGGCCAGCGGTTGCCGAATTGTCACCAGTGACTTGGCAGCATTACCGGAAACAACAGCAGGTTTTGCCCGTCTAGTTTCAGTAGCAGGGGTGAAAAATTTCTCATCCCTAACTAATTGGAATTGTGCATCTAAAGCTGAATGGAAAAATTATGCAGATAGGTTTGTAGCTGAGAATGTCCGGGTTTTGAAAGAGTATATCAGTAAAGATACAGTTGCCACTGAAATTCATCTCAGGCAGCAGGTAAAATATGTCAATAGCTCTTATACTTGGTCAGTAAGAGCGGAACAGTGGATAGAATGGCTGGATAGTATGGTTGTAAAAACTGTTAGAGTAGCAGAACAGATGATAACGGAGTCATTAGTGAATTTAGAAGCAACTCAAGCTCATTTCAACAAAGCCAACTGGCTGAAAGAAGCAGGTCAACTGGATGCGGCCATTGATAGTTACAAGCAGGCTCGCGACTATAACCCCGATGATGCCGAGATTCACAAAAAACTGGCTGAAGTTTACGTTTTGAAAGGGCAGTTAGATGAAGCGATCGCATCTTGCAAATTCGCTCTCAAACTTAAGCCAGATTTCGCACCAGCTTACTTGACTCTGGGAAATGCTCTCTCTAGTCAGGATCGGCTAGAACTGGCAATTCAAGCCTACTCCCAGGCGTTAAAAATCGACTCTAACTTTGCAGAAGCTCATGCTAATTTGGGTAGTATGTATTATAAGTTGGGGCAATTGGATAACGCTGTCAATAGTTACCAGAAAGCACTTATAATCAATCCAGATTTGGCTTCTGTTTACTTGATGCTCGGCAATGTCTGGCAGCAGCAATGGTCATTATCTGAGGCAATTTCTTGTTACCAAAAAGCCATAAGATTGCAGCCATTGTGGGCAAAAATTCACGATAAATTAGGTGATGCTCTCGCAAAAATTAATAATCGGGACGAAGCGATCGCCTGTTACCAAAAAGTCCTGCGCTTACAACCTGGCTCTGCTGAGACTTCCGAAAAATTATCCTCTTTGCTAAAACTCAAGTCTCAGGAAGATGAGAATCAAACTGGAAAAGAGGCAACTGGACAAAACCCAATTCTTGAACTAGAAAAAGAAGGCGAAGGGCAACAGCCAGAATCTATAAAGCAAGATGAAGAATACGGTCTGCAACCTTCAAGTCTGAATCTACCACAAAGTGCCCAAGATTTAAGTTTAAATCAGCCCTTTGATAATACTAGCGAAACTACGGAACAAGTTTCAAACTTTAATGTTAATCCTCCAGAAGCAGTTGCTAATTTCCAAGAAGTTGAGGAATACAAAAAACGGGCAGAAGCTTATCTATTGCAAGGTAATTTTAGAGAAGCGATCGCATCTTGTCAGTTGGCGCTGAAAATTAGGCCCGATTTCATCACCGCCTACGTGACACTGGGAAATGCGCTACACGCTCAAGGAAAAATGGATGCTGCCATACGTGCCTATGAACAAGCGCTAGAATTAGAGCCAAATTATGCCGAAGTTCGCGCTAATATCGGTAGTATGTATTTCAAAATGGGGCGTTTGGAAGAAGCGATTACTTATTATCAGCAAGCGAGCGTTTTAAGACCAGATTTAGCGGGAATACATTGGAATTTAGGCAAAGCATTTCAGAAGCAAGGAAAGTCAGCGGAAGCAACAGCTTGTTTTCAGAAAACTGCCGAACTCAATCCTCACTTAGTTGGGGCAGATTTCCATTTTAATTTAGCCAATACGCTTTTAAACGAAGGCAAACGGGAGGAAGCGATCGCGAGTTATGAAAGAGCGATCGCAGTCAAACCGGATTGGGCAGAAGCTTATGCTAATATTGGCACTGCGCGAATGCAGCAAGGAAATCTAGAAGCGGCAGCACAATTCTATCAGAAAGCGATCGCGATTAAACCTGAATTGAACGCCCTTTACTTCAACATAGCTAATACATTTTTACACCAAGGAAAATACGACGAAGCGATTAGTAATTACCAAGAAGCGATCAAACATAAACCCGACTGGCCAGATGCGATCGCTAATATGGGCAACGCCTTTTCCATGCAAGGGAAACTAGAAGAAGCGATCGCGAGTTACGAACAAGCTCTAGTTCACAAACCCGATTGGGCAGAAATTTACTGCCGGATGGGACATATTCAGAAACAAGATAACCCACTAGCAGCGATCGCTCATTTTGAAAAAGCCATAGAACTCAATCCTCATTTCAGCGAAGCACACCAACAATTGTGCGACTTACTCAGTCATTCCAGCAACCTAGCTGGAGCCCGAAAAGTAGCTGACAAATACTGTGAATATTGCGGCGAAAGCGTCCCAGTTATGGCCGCAACCGCTTACATCTTTTCTTATCTTCAATCAGGCGTTAGCGAACTCGCCATTCAGAAACTAATAGAAATAGAAAAACTTAGCTACCAAAGCTGCGAAACCTTTAGCGTCATCGACATCAAACTCCTCTACGAAATTTTCCTCTTTGCCGTTTCTCACCTGCGAGACGATCGAGAAGCAAACGCCAACTTCTACAAATTAATTGCCAAGGAATACTACAAAAAGGCTATACCCCAGCGACCAAATAATAGCAAGCCTAAACCTAGCAATTACCCCATCAAACAAAGGCATTTAAGAATCGGTTTTCTCTCCAAACACTTCCGCCGTCATTCAGTAGGTTGGTGCAGCGAAGCTTTAATTCGGGAATTAACCCACATCACCCCTCACGTTCACCTATACGTCACCGGTAAACTACACCGAGATGAAGTGACAGAGCGATTTGAACAAATGGCAGGCAAATTCTACTGGCCTAAAAAATATCCTAATGGTTTTGCCGATGGTGGAGAAATCTTGGAAGAAGTATTACAAGATAACTTGGATATCTTAATAGATCTCGACTCAATGACAGTGCCAACAAACGTAGAGGTATTGTATTACTACCCCGCATCAGTTTGCATTTCTTGGCTCGGATTTGACGCACCCTACCTCTCTGAAAATCATTACTTTCTTTGCGACAAATATACTCATCCAGCGGGAGTAGAAAAACATTACATCGAGCAGTTAGTTAGGTTGCCTGAATGTTCGGTAGCAATCAGCGGATTGCAAAGCATTTCCGCAGATAGAAATGCTTTAAGGAAATCTCTCGGAATCGGCTTAGATCAGATGACTTACCTATGCGTTGCCCCAGGCAGAAAAACTAATCCTGAAATGCTACGCGCCCAAGTCAAAATTCTCAAAGAAGTTCCTGACAGTTTGTTAATCCGTAAAGGTCAAGGAGATCCAGAGGTAATTCATACAAGTTACCGCCAAGAATGCGAAGTTCAGGGAGTAGACTTTAATCGGATTAAATTCTTAGGTCAAACTAAAACTGAGGAAGAACATCGAGCAATTTATTATGTCGCAGATGTGCTGTTAGATTCTTATCCATACAACGGCGGCACTCATAATTTAGAGGCTTTGTGGGCTAATTTGCCAGTAGTAACTAGAGCGGGTAATCAGTACCTTTCGCGGATGGGTTACGCATTTTTGAAAAGTGTAAATCTTGATGTTGGTGTCGCCTGGAATTGGGAGGAATATACTCAATGGGGCATTAAATTTGGTCGAGATCCTGCCTTCAGAAATGCAGTACGGGAACACTTAATACGTTCTAAGCAACCAGAGAACTTAGCACCCTTGTGGAACCCTAAGAAGTTGGCACAGGAGATGTACGAGGTGTTTCAAGAGCTTTTAGCTAAGCAGGTATAATAAGCTATCGGGTGGGCAAAGCCCACCCTACTTGGCCCAGAAATATCGTCATCCCAGAAATTATTAAGTAGTATTGTTTTTCTACTTGCTTATCTATTTTTTTAATGGCTGCTTGTTTTCTCGCTTCACTTTCTATCACGAGTCATCTTTGTTTTATTGGTCATAGATTAATTCTTTTGGATCGCATTCAGTAAGATGGTGAGTAGCATTAACTAGATTCATAAGTGCGATCGTTGGGTAAGCCTAAACAACCGTAGGTATCGCCACATTTAGTCTACACTTCACACCGCAAATTCTCAGCTACATCAGGCTCATCGTGACAATGATTAACTTCAACAAGCACATGAGAAAGAGATGGAATATGACTGAGGAGATTTTTATAATATTCAGGGGTTTGAGGATGATGTGTAACTAGCGAAATAGTTGCCGCCAAATGATTTTGACCAATATGCCAAATGTGTAAATCAGTAACACGATTATCAGCATTGTCTTCAATCGCAGTCACAATATCTAACTTAATTCGCTTATCAATAGCTCCATCCAGCAAGATTAAACCAGTGTCACAAACCAAACCATAAGACCATTTCGTAATTACTCCTGCACCGACTAATCCCATCACTGCATCCATCCAAACCCAACCCAAAAACTTGCCAGCAAATAAAGCAACAATTGCAAATACAGAAGTTAGTGCATCAGCCAAAACATGAATGTAAGCAGCACGAAGATTGCGATCTTGATGATGCTTATGATGATGGTCGTGATGATGGTCGTGATGATGATCGTGATGATGATCGTGATGGTCTTGCAATAACCAAGCACTTGCTAGATTAACTGTTAACCCAATAACGGCAACACCAATTGCTTCATTAAACTGAATAGCTTGAGGTTGAAAAAGACGTACTACTGACTCAAGTGCCATAATAAAAGCAATTACCCCAAGTGTAACAGCACTAGCAAAGCCTCCAAGGACGTTAACCTTACCCGTTCCAAATGTATATTTAGGATCGGTTGCATGACTCCGAGCATATTGGTATGCAAAGATTGCAATCCCAAATGCTGCAACATGAGTTGCCATGTGCCAACCATCAGCAAGCAAAGCCATTGAACCAAAGATAGTTCCAGCTACAATTTCAGCAACCATTGTGGCTGCTGTCAGCAACATTACTATCTTGGTATTTGTCTCTGCCCGATCTTGGTTAACAGAAAAGTTGTGAGAATGTTGCCATTGTTCAAGATTATGGATGTGCATAAAATTTTTAAGAAATTGGGTTTGATAGATTACATCTAGCTTACCAAATATTGACTAACGATCGGCTCAATATTTGACAAACAGTATTATTGATTATACCGCAATTGTGGTATAAGATTTTTTTATTTCTACGTTTTGTGTTTAGTCTTGGGTGAGTGCGATCGCTTATTGAGTGAAATCGTGTTCGATATCATCTAAAGCAAGCAGAAATATAGAATCGAACCCGATCCTACAGTTAACGCGATCGCCACCCGAACCAAGAGAGCTAGAATTGAAATTGTTTTTATCTGCGTGTAGATACTGGTAAAATTCGTCTTGTATACTTACCAACCCCTCCCTTAATCAGGTAAAGCAAATCCTGTTCGAGGATCGCTAATATACAAGCCAAGAACTAACGATTCCATCACCGTATCCCAGACAGGAACC
>DATGYA010000542.1:0-5846 GCA_035298405.1 Kamptonema sp.
TATGATTTTAGCAAAGGTGGGCTTAAGGGTGAGATTGTGCGGAACGATAGCGATCGCATTTACATCGGCGTTTGGGATCGAGATTTACACTAACAGTTAACCGTTAACCGTTAACAGTTAACCGTTAACCGTTAACCGTTAACCGTTAACCATTAACAAGTTAAAAGTCTAGAATTGAACAACGACAAATTCTCCGCAGCCATACCTTTACCCATACCGTAACAAGCACGTTTTCGCCACGCGATCGCGGGTAAATGTCCTTGAGGCGCATTTAGATTAAAGCTAAGTTCGTCATAATAAGCCCAGCTATCTTTCCGCCGCCATCCCACGCGATCGCAAAATTCTGTATAGTTTCTACCCTCACTTTCCCAAATCTCCTGCTGCACCCTCAAACCAAATAATCCGCTGCTATAGTATTCCCAAAGTTAATCGATTGTACGTAAGTCAGTACAAGGAAACTTGGCGATATCTTCCGCACTCAGCCAGCCTTCTTCTTCCCGGAAAGCTATCTGAAGCATAATTTCCCAAGTATATTCGTCAGCTTTGCGCCATTTCCCCGCCCCCAAAAACTGTATCAATGGCCTATAATCCATCCCCACTTCTGACATCGGCGGTGCAGCTTCGGGGATAGCACCTATTTTCTCTTCCAACCGCGACAAAGTATCAGCAAGAACTTCTGGGTTAATTTGTTCTAAACGGTATAAAACCCATTCTAACTGAGACTGAAGGTGCGATCGCTCAACAGCAGCTTCTTGTAATTGCGATCGCAACTCTCCCAAGTGAAATTCCCACCCCTGAACTCGCGAACTTGCCCACATCCGCCGCGCCCAGTCCAATCGTAATTGTTCCTTTTTAATATATGCTTTGGGCAACTTACGGCCCAGAGGATAAGGTGTCAAATCCCAACCACAGATAGAGCAGCAATAAGCTTTAACTTCTAAATATTCACTATTGCAAACAGGACACTTAGCCATATCCAATTAATTTCAAGGCGATCGCGCGCTCCTTCGCCTAAAATTGGCAAGGCAAGCATACTGTAAATAAACTCCCTTTCCCCAATTCAGAGTTGACCTCAATAGCACCGTGATGAGCTTCCGCAATTTGCCGACACAGGTGCAAACCCAAACCAGTACCAGATCGCTTATGGGTTCCAGGCCCGAATCTTTCAAATAACTTGGCTTTTTCCTCTGGGGAAATACCAGGGCCAGTGTCTTTGATATCAACCGCTACTGATAAAATAGGCTTGTTCCAGGCGCTAGAGTTAGTCGAAACTGGAGATTTAGTCGTCCGTAGATAGATATCAACCGCACCCGCATCAGTGAATTTTATAGCATTGCCGATTAAATTAGTAAACAATCGGTGTAGTTCCATGCGATCGCCTCGGAATTTACTAATTTCTACACTATTGCCATCTAGATTAGAGTCTAACTTCAGAGCCAGATTTTTAGCTTCTGCCAGCGGTGCTAATTCTTCTACGATCTCCACAAGTAACTGGCGCAAGTCAACAGCCCCAAAACTAAGAGTTTTGCGACCTGCTTCATAGCGATATACTTCCAGCAGCATATTCACCATTTTAATTAAGTTTTGGTTGCTGCGAACCATCGTACCCAAAGCATCTTGCATCGGATTTGATAGTTCCCCTAAAGCTCCCTGCTGCATTAAACTTAGCATTCGATCTGCTGCTACTAGGGGTGTCCGCAAATCGTGAGCTAGCCTAGAGACGAAATCTTCCCGCTGAAGGGCTATCAAGTCGCGTTCGTCTACACTGTGCTTAAGTCGCAATAGCGATCGCACTCTCGCCAGTAGTTCATCCATCTCCACTGGTTTACGGATGAAATCATCTGCTCCCATATCTAAACCCTGGACTACGCTAGGCTGATCGTGAGCTGTAATCAGCAAGATCGGGATAAAAGGTAGCTTCGTATTCTGACGGATGCGCTGAGTCACCTCGTAACCATCCATTCCCGGCATCATCACATCCAACAGCACTAAATCTGGGGCTGACCGATCGATCTGCGCTAAAGCCGAAAAGCCGTTTTCAGCACTACTAATTTCATACCCCTCATCCTCCAGAATGGTTTGCACTAATAGCACATTATCGGGAGCGTCATCAACTACAAGAATGCGATCGGCTTTAGCAGAATTAGGAACAGACAAAGATTTCATTGAGTCGCTGGGCTGGCAAGGTGTACTGAATATAAAACGGCTTTGGATTTAGTTCTATCACATTCTTCTACCTATTGCCTCTTTCGTTAGGAAGATACTTATTTAATCTTCGCAAGCCATTAAAGCCGCGTTAAGTAACGCGACTTAATATAATTTCCTAGATGCGAGCTTTGTTTTTTGGGCTCTGTTGACTATCCCGGTGTACCTTTATCGATAGCTTTTTGCAGGAGTTCGTCGCTGATGGCTCCTACTTCCCCTGCTTGCTGGTTCATTTCTTTAGCCATTGATAGAAATTCGTCTCGGTTGCCACTCGGTTGTGTTTTCAATTCTGTATCTTTAGCAGCAGGGATGTCAAATTTAGGAGCAGTCGCAGTTACCGCAGCTTGAGCACCAGCACCCGTGCGGTCAATTTCGCTGACACTGAATTCTTTGGAAGCTTCGTAGTCTGCTGATACGTCAACTTTGGTTAATTTCTTTTCCCCTGATTCCACATCTTCAGCTATTTGCTGAGCGTCAAAATTTTGATTGTTTGTTAATTCAGTGGTTGCTTCAGACATTACAAACTCCTCTTTTTAGTTATTTTGCTAATCAATGTATTGATTGTGACTGAAATGAATCTAATTTTCCATCCGCCTGTGGGTGTATCGTTTTCTTCTCTCTGAAGGCTGATTTATTTTGGATTAATGCTGAGCGTTAAGCTGACTGAAGTAGATCGACACATGAATCTAATTTTTAATTATTTATTACCTCTGGGGGAGGGTGACTCTAGCTCTCAATTCTTGATATCAATGAGCTAGAACAATTTACCAATGAAAAAAAATATGACATCAACGACAAACGTTAACAGCACTCATGCTCGTTCAGGAAATACTCAAGAAATTGTTCAGGCAATTGGTGCTTTGGGTACGGATGAACAACTGGCACTGCTTTATTTTATTTATGAAAAAATGGGTGGTTCAATTACACCAGCAGCTCCGGTAGCAGCAGAACCCGAATTAGCGTCAGTGCTGCTAGAAAAATTCTATAGCCTGTTACCTGAGCAACAGTTAAATGTGATGCGAGATATTGTCAAGGGTGAGGATACAGAATATTCTCGCGCTTACGGTGCTCTCACTGCTAATAACAAGCTGTTGGTGTGGTATGCTTGGGCTGTGGATATGGGTGATAAAGTTGTCGATTTGCCGGAGGGTTATCAAGCTACTCAAGTTGTGAATAACGCTTTGACTAAGATTGAAGCTCTTGAGTTTGAGCAGCAAATTTCTGTGCTGCGGGATGTTGCTGATACTATGGGTTATAGCGACGTTCAACCAATTGCTACTCAGGCTGAAGTTGGGAAAACAGCAAGTTTATAATAGGATTGTTAACGGTTAACGGTTAACGGTTAACGGTTAACGGTTAACAGTGGGCGGTTAACGGTTAACAGTGGGCGGGATTTAGTGAAAGGTTATTTTTTGACAAAACAAAAAATAACTGCTAAACCCGCCCTATAAAATGGTTTGAATTTTTAATTCTTTAGTTAGTTACTTTGCGCGGGAATTCCAATCGAAATATGGAGCCTTTTCCAACTAGACTTTTAACATTAATTGTGCCATTCATTAAGTTAACTAAAGAGTTGGTAATAGCTAAACCTAAACCAGTTCCCGGATATTTGCGCTTTGTAGTTTGGTCTACTTGCCGAAATTTTTCAAAAATGTGGGGGATCTCTCTTTCATCGATACCAATTCCCGTATCGCGGATGGCGATCGCCAATCGGTGAGAATCCAATTCCCAGACGTGAATATAGATACTTCCCTTCTCTGTAAATTTAATAGCATTAGAAAGTAAGTTAACTAGAACTTGCCGCAGGCGCGACCGATCGTTAATAACGTAGCGGTGCTGTAAATATACGCAGACAGACATTGCCAAGTTCTTCTCATTGGCTATAATCCCGAATTCTAAAGCAGTATCTATCATTAGTTTTTCTAAATTAAACTCCTGTACTTCTAGTGCCGTGCGGCCACCCTCAATTTTTGAGAGGTCAAGAATGTCGTCAATCAGGACTGACAGGTTTTTGCCATTTTTTAGAATGCGCTGGATCATGTCTGTTTGCCCAGTATTAATCAGATTTTGGCGCTGGCGTAGCAATATCTCAGAAAAGCCGATAATGGCATTCATAGGAGTACGCAATTCATGAGAAACTGTGCTTAAAAACTGCGATTTCAGCCGCGCGGCTTCTAGAAGTTGCAAATTTTGTAGTTCGATATGTCGTCGCTGACTTTCGAGTTCCTGGTTTTGTCGGGTGAGGGTTTGATTCTGAGATTCCAATAGTTCTTCGCGTTTTTCTAATGTCTCGATTAACTGAGCATTGTTAATAGCGATCGCAGCTTGTTTTCCTACTGCCGCGAGTAGCTGTTGAGCATCTGGGTTAAAGGCGTTGGGGTTGTCCCAGTTACCGATCGCGATCGCGCCCAATCGCCCAGATTGCGCTGACTCGATCGCAACTGCGTACATAGCAGCAGGAAACTCTCCCTGCAAGTATTCTAGGGTTGAATCTCGCCGCATCAATTCTGAGTGTCCGGTGACAAACACCCGAAACAGTAAGCGATCTATTGTACAGAGGGGTTTGCCTACAGGCAGATTTTCTGTACCCCGCCCCGCTGCCGCAGTTAAATTTAATTGATAACGATTCGGATCGCGGAGGACGATTAGACAAAAATGCGCTTCCCCGATCGCATCTACCACTGCATCCACCATCACTTGCAATAAGCTGCCCAAGTCGCCAATACGCTGATTGAGTCGGTTTGTCAACCGCTGAAGCGTCCGCAACTGCTGTTGATGTTCGTCTAAAATTAACAAAGCTTGGCGTAACTCTGCTTCCGTCTTCTGAGCTTCCTGATAGAGCACGGCTTTTTCCACTGCGATCGCGGCACGGCGGGCCAAGTCTTCTGCTAAAGTCAGAGTAGCATTAGTATACAAATGCCCAGACTCGGCGCGAACAAACAGGATCGAGCCAAAAGTACGTTTTCCCAAGCGGATTGGCAAACAGAGATAAGAGCGGAAACAAAGCGATCGCAATAAGTGCAAATGGTCAGCATCACAGGCGATAGCTGCTAGCCGATCTTCAGAAATATCAAAACAAGCATCCGCTATGCCTGTCCGCAATGGTTGCAGATAGCTGTAAGTGCCATCAGGCTGTGCAGAATAGCGCTGCTGCAACTCCCAAACTAAAGGTTCTTGAGACATCTCTGTGTGAGCGACTGCGATCGCGCTGCAATTTCCTTGAGCATCTATCACGTTAATCGCGCACCAGTCAGCAAAGTAAGGCACTATTAACTTAGCCAAATTTTCCAGTGTCGTCTTCACATCTAAAGAAGCGCCTAAAATAGCGCTCGCCTGAGCTAGAAAATACAAGGATTCCTCCGGGAGTTTAGACAGATTTTCTGCTGGCGATCGCAGTATTTGAGTCTCTTTGCTATCGTTAATATCTGTGTAAGTTCCCACCCACTCAGCGACTTCACCGCCTTTTCCCGCGATCGGATTAGCTTTTGCCATCACCCAGCCGTAAGCGCCATTGTTTCGCCGCAGGCGAAATTCCAGTTGATAGCTGGTTTGGTAAGTCACAGCTTGCTTTATACAAGTGTTGACGCGATCGCGATCTTCTGGGTGAATAAAGCTCAGAAACCCAAAACCCAAGGCTTCTG
>DATGYA010000543.1:0-3293 GCA_035298405.1 Kamptonema sp.
AGAACTTGGAGACTGGGCTAGTAACGTTGACGCTTTGGGGATTGGGATTAAAACTCAGACAACTAACTTTACTTACGCCGTGAACGTGAGTGGTGCTAAGGCAAGTACAGTTGCAAATGAAGGCGTACCTGTAGTTTCTAACCTCAGACCCTACACTGGGCAAGTTTATACACAGCAGTCCACTACTACCAGTGAAACAACTACTGTAGCTATCTTGTGCGTTAACAATACAACTGCTACTGCTGCAATTACAGGTATTGGCACTGACTGCGGTAGTAATGCTGTCGCAGTGAGTAAGTAGGCATAGCTTTACTTTTGTATAGTTTTTTAGTTGCCTGGGATTAACATCCCAGGCTTCAAATTTCAGGTATAGTTTAAGTCTTGTTAATACTGTTTCCCACTCTGTTATAAAGTCACTTTATATTTGAGGTTGGGAACTCATTACCAGGCGTATTCTGTGAAGAATTGAAAATACCTAAAAAATGGGGTAGTGTGTATTAACGCTACTCTTTTTTTGATAAAATTTTAGGATTATGACAAATAAATTCCTCTTGCAAGAACAAGGAACCATACACGAAAAAGCTACTCAATTTCTGCTTAAGGGAGAATACCTTACTGCTGCAAGCCTCTACGAGCAAGGGATTGAAGAGGATCCGGAAACTAGGTTAAATTATTGGTATTTAGGGTTAATGCTGTTACTACAGGGGTTGGAGGCAGAAGCTCAGACAACTTGGCTGGTAGGTATGGCAGATCGGGAGCCAGAACAAGTTGAACAGTGGACAGCAGAATTGCTCCAGGTATTAGAAGCAGAAGCAGTGCGACAGCAGGATACTGTGAAAAATTTAGCAACTGCTTGGGCAATTAGACAGCACATCCGAGAGATTAATCCTCAAGATATTAACAATGTGCTGCATTTGATGGGGCTATCGATTTTGCTTAATAGTTATACAGCAGAGGAACCGAAGTCTCTAGGCGCAATTGAGTTGCTACAAGCCGAGCAACTGATAGAGGTAGATTTTGATTTATTAATGCAGGTTTTAAAGAGTGTTTTAGATTATGCTCCCCTGTTCTTTACATCGGCAGAATTTGCAGAAGCTTGTTTCAATCACATTCGCGAACCTAAAATTTTTCTGCAAATTATAATTACATCGGCTGTGGAAATTGGTCAATTGTCCCCATTCATGGCAGTCCGTTTGTTAGAGCTTTGTGTTCGGATTAATGAGGACAGAGTAGACAAGTATTGGCAGGTAGCTATTTTGAATCACTTGGCAGCTTTTTACCAAAATTCTCGCCAGCACGATCGGGGCATAGAAACTGCTAAATTGTGCTATGATTTGGCAGAGAGTTTACCACAAAAAGTTTTTGCAAGTCACAACATTTTGCGCGGTTTACTGGGTGGGGTTGGATATTGGGAAGAAGTTGGTTTGATGATACAAAAACATCAAACTTTGCTGGAGTCAATGTTTTCTGAAAGTGATACTTCTCTTGATTTGTACACATTTCAAAGTTTATATTCTACAACATACTTTTTTCCTTATTTTGAAGATCGGGGTCAGAAAAATAGGCAGATTCAAAATCAAATGGCGAGGTTTTGCTATGAAAATGCTCAACTTATATTTAAAGATCAGATTTCACACTTCCGAGAGGGGCATTTGGAGCGCCGTAATCGGGATGTACATACTAGACCTTTAAAAATTGGCTATTTATCTCACTGTTTTAAAACCCATTCTGTGGGCTGGATATCGCGGTGGCTGTTTCAGCATCACGATCGAGAACGGTTTGAAATTTATACTTACTTTATGACTTACAAAAAGATTCAAGACGATTTGCAAGAATGGTTTGTCTCAAAGTCTGATAAGGTTTATAAAGGTG
Organism: Kamptonema sp.; assembly: GCA_035298405.1. Lineage (GTDB taxonomy): Bacteria > Cyanobacteriota > Cyanobacteriia > Cyanobacteriales > Microcoleaceae > Kamptonema. The sequence goes on from DATGYA010000543.1 coordinate 1,873, forward strand.
CTAGTTCTATTGCCGAAATAGCTGAACAAATTTATCAAGATGAAGTTGATATTTTAATTGATTTAGACAGTATCACTTTGGATGCAACGCCGACGGTGATGGCACTTAAACCTGCACCTGTGCAAGTAACTTGGTTGGGTTGGGATGCTTCTGGTTTGCCGTCAATTGATTATTTTATTGCCGATCCCTATGTGTTGCCGGAGTCTGCTGACGATTATTATAGTGAAAAAATCTGGCGTTTACCGCAGACTTATGTGGCTGTGGACGGTTTTGAAGTGCTCGTACCTTCTCTCCGCCGGGAACATCTCAATATTCCTAGCGATGCTGTTGTCTATATTAGCTCTCAAGCAGGGTACAAACGCCATCCCGATACAGTACGGCTACAACTTAAAATTATTGCCGCAGTACCAAATAGTTACTTTTTAATTCGGGGTAGTTCGGGTAAAGATGGGGTTGAACGTTTGTTTACTGAGTTGGGTAAGGAAGAGGGTGTGGAGAGCGAGCAACTGCGATTTTTACCAAATGTGGAGTTAGAAGCTACTCATCGAGCTAATTTAAGCATTGCAGACGTAGCTTTGGATACTTACCCCTACAATGGTGCAACAACTACTTTAGAAACGCTCTGGATGGGCGTTCCCTTAGTGACGCTAGTGGGAGAACAATTTGCGGCTCGCAATAGCTATACAATGATGATGAATGTGGGGGTGATGGAGGGAATTGCCTGGACTGATGAAGAATATGTAGAATGGGGAATTCGCTTTGGCAAAGATCCCATTTTGCGGCAACAAGTATCTGGGCGATTGCGGGAGTCTAGGAATTGGGCTCCGTTGTGGAAAGGTGAACAGTTTACTCGCGAAATGGAAAATGCTTATGAACAAATGTGGCAGATATATGTGGAGAAAAATCATTAATATTAGAGGGAATTTGTAATGGGCTTGGCAGTTAAGTACTATAATTGAAGGTAGTGATTGGGTATCCATGCATAAATTATTGAGAATGGCTAAAATCCAGCGCTCGCAAGGCGAAAGCCTTTTTCTCTAACCAAAGTGACAAAAGAGGGATTACTGCACCGATGCAGTAGAAGACTTAGAAAGCTTGATCCAGATTGGGAAACGGGAACGAAGAATGCCACCATTGTAGAACATCAATGTTGGAAATATGAGTTTAATGTCGTTGCTGCTTCATGGGGATATCCTCAATTAATAGTGGATTGTTAAGTGACTGCCTTGAAGCGATGAAAACGCAACGGGTTAATTCGGTAGAAGGGGTGACACACCAATCTAGGGGAAATTCTTCGCTGTTAGGTTGAGTAATTGGGAGATATACGAAAGCAAAGTGCTGTTTAAGCTGATTGTACACCCATTTCCTAGTAGGGCGGCAGCCTTGACCAGATATTGATTGAGTGGGAAAACCTGCTTCTT
>DATGYA010000544.1:0-1730 GCA_035298405.1 Kamptonema sp.
TTAACAGCAAAGGAGAAGTAATATTTACTGCTAATCCCGCCACTGTTTTGCTTCAAAGTCCTGTCAATCTTACCCCTGGCTGCAATGTTCAATAACAGAACAGTAGGGTCGGTACACCCAAAATTAGATGCGGATCGTATAAGTTGTCATGGTGATCGCACTCAAGCAATCTCAAAGCTTGGCGATCGCTTACTGCTATTTACTCTCAGCCTATTAGCAAGTAGCTTAACCGCTTCGCCACTGAAAGCGCAAACTATTCTATTACCAGAAGAGTTTAATGCAGGCGATCGCGCCGACTTAATAACTCAAACTCCTAACCTCATAGAACCCTTAGCACCACAAACTAATCCTTCCCCCTTAAACCCTCAATCTACCGAACCCTCGCCAACCTTAGAACGAAAAGGAAGTGAGCCTAATTCCAATACCAGTGAACCTTACGAGTGCTACCTCCCAATTAGAAGACCGCAACCAACGACAAACCAAAGACCGGAAGATAGCCAAACTGAGCCACAAGTAGACATAGATGCGATCACAGTCACTAATTTTCGCTTCGTTGGCAATACAGTTTTCACTCAAAGCACTCTCGAACGAGAAATTACTAAGCACTTCCTAACATTAGATCCCGCTACTAACCGATTTCGAGAAGGCGAAATCACCTTTGCTCAATTACAACAAGTCATTTCAGAAGTAACAAAACTTTATAATGACAAAGGATATATTAACTCTTTTGCCTACATTCCCACTACTGACGAAGAACCCAATCAACGATTGCAAAATAAAGGTGCTGCTGGAGAAGTTATTATTAAAATTGTTGAAGGCGGATTAGAATCAATTCGAGTCAGAAGACCTAGAGGCGGACAGCGCCTCAATCTCAACTATATATGTAGCCGTTTAGCTATTGCCGCCCAACCTTTAGAAGTTTCTCGCCTCCTAGATGCTCTGCGATTACTCCAACTCGATCCTTTAATCAAAAATATCTCCGCTGAATTGATTCCAGGTTCCCAATTACACAGCAGCATCTTAGAAGTTAAATTTGAGGAAAATCCAACCTTAAACGCTGGAATTTTACTAGATAATCGCCGCTCTCCCAGCGTCGGCAGTTTTCGCCGCCAAGTACAACTTAGTAACGCCAATTTATTAGGTCAAGGCGATGGTTTAAGCCTTGCCTACACGAATACTGATGGCAGCAATGCCTTTGATTTAAACTATACATTTCCCTTAAATCCTGAGAATGGTACAATTACTTTAGCCGCTGGAACAACCGATAACCAAGTCGTTGAACCGCCATTTCAAGATTTTGATATTAAAGCCGCAGCACGATATGTAGATATCACTGTGCGGCAACCTTTATTGAGGACTCCCCGCCAAGAATTGGCCCTGGGTTTAACCGCAACTTGGCGGGAAAGTAACACATCAATTTTAGGTGAAGATTTCCCCCTATCTCCGGGAGCCGATGACAAAGGGCGATCGCGCATATCAGCCTTACGATTTTTTCAAGATTATACAGTAAGAAGTAATGAACAATTATTAGCTTTTCGTTCGCAATTTAGTTTAGGATTGGGAGCTTTTAATGCTACTATTAACGATGAAGCTCCTGATAGCCGATTTTTGGGATGGCGGGGACAGGCGCAATGGATTCGCCGCTTACGAAGGGACACTTTTTTGTTTGTTAGCAGTGACATACAATTAGCCAATAGAGCGCTTTTACCTCTAGAACAATTTGGTCTTGG
>DATGYA010000545.1:0-3548 GCA_035298405.1 Kamptonema sp.
CCGCTAATTCGCACATTCGCTAATTAACTAATTCGCTAATTAACTAATTCGCTAATTAACCAACAGCTTCAACGTATACCCCAACCCATCCCCCTCCCATCCAAAATGGCCCGGGATAACGTAGCGGCGGTTGGGGAAAGCCTTCATTGTTTTGCGGACAGATGCCGGCCAGGCCTTCACGTCGGCGTGGGAGAGGTTCCCGAGTCCGTCGGCTTCGGTGCTTTTCACGAAGCAGCCACCGTAGAGGATTTGGGCATCTTCGAACCACACCACCACATTGTCGGGTGCGTGACCCTTGCCCGGATAGAACACCCGGAAGGAGCGCCCTCCGACCGTAAACGTGGTATCGCGCTGGAAGGTATGGGCCGCCTGCGGTTGCCCTTCTTTTTTACACCACTGCTTGGTTTGGGCCGACGACCAGGTCGCTATGCCTTTAGAGCGGTAGTAGTCGAGTCCGGCGGTGCGGTCATCATGGAAATGCGTCGCGAGGCAAAACACCACTTTTTGGTTATGGCGCTTTTGGATCGAGTCGAGGAGGGGCTGGAAATCCGACGAATCCCAGGGCGTGTCGATCAACACCACACCCGCTTTCGTCACGAGGTAGAGACCGTTTGACGGAAACGGCTTGCCTTCATACGTTTTATACCCGGTATATACGTAATAGTCACCGGTCAGGTGGGTAATGGTAAGTTTTTGGGCGGAGGCGGTGAGGGTGGCGAGGAGGAAGAGGAGTGGTTTCATTAATCCCAAAGATAGGAAGGATTGTGGCATGTGTATTAGGTTAAGCCTGCAAGGTCTTTTAGACCTTGTAGGTTTACAACAAAATCGCGATTACAGGTGCTTAAACGAGATTGGATTTTTATGTTTGTTTGCGGAGGTTTTGTTAAAGAGGGTAGTTGTGCAAAAGCTGCTGCGGTTATGCGACATTAACATAGGCCAACAAAACCTTTTGACATATGCACAATTTAAGCCTCTCTTTCCGTGAAAATCAAATCGATGCCGTCTGCATTAATTTATGAGGTTTTGTTTAGATGCTTCATAATTTTCTTATAGCAGCCTATAAAGAGCTTTTTTTCTCCTTTTGAAGAGGTTAATCCGCCGCCTGACCAACCACGTACTTTTTGAGAGTAAATTATTTGGCCGCTGTTTAAATCGTAAATTTCAAGTTGGACAATTGCAACATTGACCTTATTTGAATAGTAATATTTATCGACTGTAAACCTATCCGCGTATTCGCCTTTTATGGACTTCAATTCATTGACTTGCTCGTTACTACATTTAACATTAATAAAATAGTCGTAATTCGTCCCCTTTTTTAGTTGTTCAATTTGAAATTTATTAGGGTTGACGGGAATTTGACGTGCGATTAAAAGCGTCTTTTCGTTCAACGCATAAGCAAATCGATCCTGTAAGCGACCGGAAAAGTCTTTAATGATCATGTCTACCAATTGGTCTTTGATTTCATAATCCGCTTCTATGGTTCCCAGAAGCCACCTGCCACTTGAAAAATCGACTCCAGTATTTTGGGGTGATGGTTCTCTTTGAAAGTAGCCCGAACTACTACAAGATGAAAAAGTTACGAAGAATACGAATAAAAAGATCAGTCTTTTCATTGTGATAGGCTTTTAATTACAACTTGAGAATATTTACAAATATTACCTTCTTTTGGCGCTACGTTTTTGGATGAAATTGCTACTGACGGCAATGTAATTTGCGAACCCACCCAAAGCCGGATACGATCCTCTTAACTAAAAACGAAGGTATTAAAAAACTAACGTTCACCGCCTACCAATAAAATACTATATTGCAAGAAATTTACTAAAAAACGAAATAAAGAAAAAACTTACCTTTTGCGTTTTCTTTATTGCCTCCTTACTTTCCTCCTGTAGTTCTACTGACGAGGAAAATAACAATAGTCAGGGTGGATTTGCGACAACCCCGGTATCGGGCGTCGTATACAGCGACAATTTTACCCTGGGTGGTGGAAAAGCCAGAAGCCTTACGGCCAACGGAGAAAATGTATTCTACATTTACCTCGCGGAAACGGCCATCAGCTGTGATCAGACAAACAACTTAGGTCCTATCTGGGTGATTGTTCCCGCTGCCGTCGGTACGTACGATGTTACGGACGGAGCGAGTGTCCAATTCCAGAATCCCAATTCCAACGCTTTTGAAGGCGCATTGGATGCCAAAATTGAAATAACGGCAATCACAGCAAGCACCATCACGGGTAAGGTAAAAGGAAGCGGCTTTACTGACGCCGAAAACAGCATAAACGGAACGTTTAGCGTGCAATATTGTCCATAATAAAGCCCTGAACCAACAACGAAGCCTGACCTGAAAACGCGTCAGGCTTTTTTATTAGAGGTAATCTTTCGATAGCAAGAGGTAACAGCTACACGGGGGTAGAGCATAGATAAAGCATCCATGTTGACGAAATCGGGTGAAAAGTGCGCTTAGGGTGCTGGCAGATTACCGCTACCGTTTCGCGGGTCACGCGCGGTCGGTTGGGTTGTGGAACTGAGATGTCTCCGCATAATGGAACCAAGTGATGAAAATGATGGTTTCATTTTAGCGTCAACTGGCCGATTGAGCGAAGCGGCTGTGGGCAGACGTTATTCTTTAATTAATTTGGAGTATATGGTGACCCCTCTTACTAGCATTTTTACTATGTAAACTCCTGACGCTAGTTCAGACAAGTCTAGTTCATTACTATTTTTGGAAACAATAAGTTTTTTCTGGAAATAACAAATGGCTACTTCGTCAATTTGTTCAGTGAAAAAAATTTTATCTTTTGCTGGATTTGGATAAAACTTCACTTCACTCACCATACTTTCTTTTGAATCTAAAGTTGTACAGTCTGTGACGTTTGACGTATACGACGAATAATAGTCTGCTATAAGTGGCACCGAGGCCAGGTTGGTGCATACTTGACTAATGGAAGTATTACCAAATCCGATAAAATTTCCTGACGTACCGTCAAATGGTACCCAGTTAACTCCGTTGTTAATATTTAAGTTCCAAAGGGAGTTATTATAACAGCTTAAACTATTTAATGCACTACAAGCACTTATGTCCAAAGTCGTCAAATAGTTGTTCTGACAATTCAATATTTGAAGCGCCTGCAGTTCGCTAACATCTAAAGACGTTATATAATTCAAATTCAGGTTGATTGTTTCCAAAGAAACACACCCTTCCAGATTTACACCCGTTAAGCTATTGTAGTAACAAAATAAGTATTTTAGTTTATCTAGTCCACTCAGGTCCAGATCGGTAGGCACTTGGTTATACGCGAGAGTCAGATATTCTAAATTTGCGAAACTATTCAAGCCTTCAAAACTAGTGACAGCACCAAGATTGGCGTCAAAATAGTAGCTCACGTTTAGGGCTTCTTCAATTTGAATTTCGCCATCACTATTCTGGTCAATCTGTAGCCAATTTCCATTGAGGTCCTTTGCAGTTAAATAATCGGTTGTATTTGTTGCTAAAATGTTTGCTTTTAACCATGGGCTGACAATTGTTATATTTTGAGCACAGGAGATGCAACT
>DATGYA010000546.1:0-12830 GCA_035298405.1 Kamptonema sp.
AGGTTGTTGATTCCCCGGTTGTTGTTGATTAGTGGCTCCCTGTTGTTGCTGATTACCCGGTTGTTGCTGATTACCAGTGGCTCCCTGTTGTTGCTGATTACCCGGTTGTTGCTGATTTTCCGGTTGTTGTTGGCTGACTGTTGTTTGCGGTTGTTGCTGCTGATTACCAGCAGTTACCTGTTGCTGATTACCAGTAGTTACCTGTTGCTGATTTTCCGGTTGTTGTTGGCTGACTGTTGTTTGCGGTTGCTGTTGGTTGCTAGTGCTGGTAGGTTGTTGATTTCCAGTTGGTTCCGATGGTTGAGGAATCTGTGTTGGTGATGGGGACGGTGATGGAGAGGGTGTTTCTGCTGGATTTTGGGTTGGTGATGGAGAGGGTGTTTCTGCTGGGTTCTGTGTTGGTGATGGGGACGGTGATGGGGATGGTGTTTCCGTTGGGGTTGGTGAGGGAGACGGTGATGGGGATGGTGTTTCTGTTGGGGTTGGTGATGGAGACGGTGATGGAGACGGTGTTGCGGCTGGGGTTGATGATGGGGAGGGTGTTGCGGTTGGGGTGGCTGTGGCTGTGGTAATGATATTGATGTTGCCCTGAGTGTAGGTTGCAGGGGGAACTGGCACTGTCAGCGTTGTCGCGATCGCATTATTCGCACCGCTGGCGATCGCTCCTTTGGTTCCATTCGTAGTGGCATCTCCTACAATAAAAGGAGTTACAGTGCCACCACCATGTCGAATTGTAATCGCTCCGCCTCCCGTGCCGCCTGCGGTGGAAATGCTAGCAATTATGCCATTAATGTCTGTGAAAGTGTCTGTAACTCGAACCAAGTTACCAGCGGTGATATCCACAGTGCCGCCGCTACCAGATGCCGCTCCTTGTGCGTTAATAGAAGCAACTTCTAAATTACCTTTAGCATCAACTGTCAGGTTGCCGCCGGATGTACCGCTGGTGTTGATGTTGCCTATACTAATTGTGCTGTTGCTGTTAAGAGTTACTGGGCCGCCATTGCCAGTAGTTGAACTTGTATTTATTGTAGCTGTACTAGCATTGATGTTACCGGCGCTGCTAGTAATTGTAATCGCTCGACCTGAATTTGTAATGTTACCGAAGGTAATATTTTGGTTGGCTAATAATGTTATTGTTGCATTTCCTGAACCTGTAATTGTCCCGTTTCCGGTAATGGAACCAGTACCCGCTGGAGAGCGAATTGTTACGGGATTGCTGAAAGTAATATTGCCAGCTAAACTAATACTGCCGCTGCTATCACTACGCCCGATTGTAATCGAACTAAAGCCATTTTTCAATAATCCTATTTGGGTTGCTGTCAAGTCTAAACCGCTGGGAGCTGCTGTGTCTCCTATGGCGATCGCGAGTGTTGGCGTAAACGGCTGTAAAGTTAAGCTGCCAGTCCCGGATACGGTATCCCCGAAGTTGATTTTGTCGCCCGCGATCGCGACATTTCCAGTAATAGTTACAGCTTCACCTAAGCTGATACCTGTAGGATCGCTAGCCGTGACATTGCCTTTAATTTGACTTGTTCCGCCTGCATTTGTTGTCAAGCTTGAGACATTTATAGTATCACTAAAAACTGTTTCTCCGGTACTGTTAGCAGTCAAGTTTCCTAGTGCTGTGCTACCACCAATAGCACCACTAAAAGTTATATTTCCTGCACCTGCATTCACTGTCAAGCTATTGGCATTCGCCGTTGTGCCGTTGAGAGTACCGCTAACAGCAACAGTGCCATTACCAGTTGTTCCCGATGTCGTCAGCGCGATCGTAGGTTGCGCTAGAATCACATTGCTAGAAAGAGTTAGATTTCCGCCGGTACCAGCGACAGCAGAAGTGTTGATATTCCCATTCAGGGTAATATTGCCAGTACCGGAGTTAAGCGTGACTGCACCGGCCGTAGATGCGGTGGCAAAGGAAGTGCTAGCATCGATCGCGCCGACGTTAATGCTGTTAGTTGCAGTTAGAGAAATCGCGCCGCCGTTACCGCTAGTACTAGATGTATTTAAACTACCTGAACTATTGATACTACCGCTGCTACTAGCGATCGTAATTCCTCTACCAGAATTAGTAATGTTGCCGATCGCAATATTTTGATTAGCATTGAGAGTAATGGTAGCGTTTCCCGTGCCTGTGATATTACCTGCTGTGTAAGTAATTGAACCGCCACTACCAGGTGCTTGAAGAGTAGTAGGACTTTGAAAAGTTACGTCTCCCGCAATCGCGATCGCGCCGCTGGTATCACTTCTACCAATAGTAACTTGAGTAAATCCCGGTTGAACTGTTGCCAATTCTGTACTACCCAAATTTAAAGCCGGATCGCTAACAATTCCCCCAATTGTAATCCCTAAACTCGGTGTTAATGGCTGTAATTGTAGCGTACCTGTTCCCTTAATTGCAGTATTACCCAGTAAATTTATTTCATCTGCTGTCAAGGTGATAGTACCGCTACCTCCTGTCGGGTTAATCAAACCGCTATTGAGTAAAATTCCTTCCGCACTATTACCACCGATACCCGCCAGAGTCAAGTTTCCAGTACCGCTTGCTGCTAATGTACCTGCATCTACATCAATACCTACATTGTCAATTCCTGTTCCGGCAGCGGAACCATTACCTGTTAAAGTAATACTGCCGCTACCAGTAGATTTTACTGTACTATTTGCAATAAATATTCCGGTGTTGAGGTTGCCAGTTCCGCCACCTGTACCGGTGAGTTGGATGTTGCCATTAACTGAACTAATAGTAGTATTTGCACCGTCAATTTTGATGCCATCATTACTGGTTGTTCCATTGCCACCAGTACCTTTGATTGTAATAGTTCCTGTCCCGCTAGTTTGCACTATTGCACCATTTTCAATAGTGATTCCAGAAGCACCAGATACTCCGGCAACTCCTGTACCTTGGATGGAAATATTACCGCTGCCAGCGCTGAGGTTACTATTAGTAATGCCGATACCATCAGGATTTGCTGGTGTGCCGACTGCGGGGGAGTTTGAGGGGGTGGTGCCACCACCCAGGATGATGTTACCGCCGTTGCTGTTGATGGTAGCATTAGCGATCGCGATCGCGCCGACACCGCCACCATCTCGATCGGCATTGAGGGTGATAGTGCCGCCTTGGGTGGTAATATTAGCATTAACAAAAATGCTGTTATTAGCTTGTAGCGCGATCGCGCCACTGCCACTATTTGTAATTGATTGATTAGTTGTAATATCGTTATTAGCACTCAGGGTCAGGGAATTACTACTACTCCAAGCAATCGGACTGCTAACGGTAATATTACCCAATGCACTTAAGCCAGAGGCCGTACTTACAACTACATTGCCTAAATTCAGTTGATTTTGTAGCGTCGTCGTGTTGAGATTAGAAGCACTGGTAGTAGAATCAGAAAAAGTGCCGCTTGTAAAGGTAATTGTGGGTGTATCGGCTGCGGTGGATATGGTAATGTCTGTTGGATCTAGTAGCAGAGTTCCTACAATACCAGAGAGCGATCGCAAATCGGCCAATCCTTGATAATCCAGCGTTTGCTTGCCTGAAACTTCCACAAAGCCGCCGCTGGCAATCCCACGAGCATTAATATTACCATAAAAGCGAGTAATATCATCAGCCCAAACAATCACGCGGCCGCCATTACCACTCGCGATCGCGTTAGCATTAATCGTAGAGTCATTACTAACAAAAGTTTGCAAAGCATGAGGTAATGTACCTAAACCGCGATAGTCGCCGCCAATTAAAACTGTACCACCGCCAAGAATACCGTCAGCGTCGATATTAGCGCCGATAACGCCAACTTGGTTGCCGAAAATATTGACTTGACCGCCAATGTCACCGACAGTATTGAGAGTACCTGACGCGATCGCATCACCTGGCGCAGTGGGTAAAGTCACCCCGGAATTAGTTAGCTGCACGCTACCATCAGATTGTACTGCCAACCCCGTTGCATTACCTAATTTAGCACCAGTCAATAATTGTCCAATCGTAGCTGGTAAGATCCCATTTTCTATTCCCAAGGCAGCAATACCAACTTCTAAACTCAGCAAATGTCCTGGTTGGCTAATTCGGACTAAGCTCTGACCCGGTACAGCCGCAATGGTAATATTACCTCCAGCCGCCGCGATCGTCCCAGTATTAATAATAGTGCCGCCAATTAAGCTAATATTCTCTCCCGCTGATACCGCTAAATTCCCCGTATTAACAATAGAACCGGGTTGCCCAGAAAAAGTAAAAGCGCTAGGATTTCCGACAAAAGATGCCCAGTTATTGCTGCCAACAGCATTCAACCAATTTGAACCAAACCCAATCCCCGTAGCTGTAGTAGCAGTAAAAGCAGCGGGAACATTTAATTGAGCAGAAGGGCCGAAAATAATCCCCGCCGGATTAATCAAAAATAGGTTAGAATTACCACCAGTGACTTGAATTAGACCATTAATAATTGAAGCGTCGCCACCAACTACCCGTCCTAAAATATTTCTAATAGCTGGATTAGATATAAAATTAGCAATTTGACCTTCAGTTAAGCCAAATTGCTGGAAGCTATGAAAAAGATTTCCTCCGTCCCCCGAAGTTTTACCGCCAGTAATATCAAAGCGATTGCCCTGTTGAATAACAGAGGTACCTGTACCGTCTGGGGCGGCAGTGATGGGTGGCACCTGAGCCCAAGCAGATTCAGCAAAGCACAGAGTGGCTGAAAGAGGGATAAATGCAAGGAGCCAATTGATGTTTTTCATGGCAGTGCGGCAGGTGACGGTTATTGCTGTCTAGCTTTATAAATGCCTCTAGGTCTATTATGAGCTATAGTTGTCACAATTTTGGTATATTACATTAATGTAATCTAACTTGTAAGGTGTGGGGTCGGCGAGTACCATCTTAAGCTGTAAGTTACAACCTTTTTGGCTGCGATCGCCACCTAAGTTTAATTATCTAGTTACAGTTAACAGTCAACAGTTAACAGTTAACAGTCAACAGTCAACAGTTAACAGTTAACAGTTAACAGTTAACAGTTAACAGTCAACCACTATAAGACGATGAATATTCCTGGCTACCAGATTCTCACCAAAATCTATGAAAGTAGTAATTCTCTCGTCTATCGAGGTATCCGACAACAGGATAACAAAGCAGTTATCCTTAAATCTCTCAAACAAGATGAACCTGCGATCGGGGAGCAACTTCGATATAAGCAAGAGTATGAAATCACCCACAAACTGAATATCGAAGGCGTAGTCAAAGCTTATAGTTTAGAAACTTATGGGACAAGATTAGTCATCATCTTTGAGGATTTTGGCGGGTCATCTCTCGCCCAATTACTCAATAGCCAAAAGCTGGGTACTAAGGAAATACTGCCTCTACAAAAATTTCTCCAAATCGCGATTCAGATAGCTGAAACTTTAGAATTAATTCACGCAGCTAATATCATTCACGCTGATATTAACCCCTCCAACATTGTCTTTAATCCTGAAACCGAGCAAGTAAAAATTATAGATTTTGGCATCGCCACCATTTTCAGTCATTCTCATCCGATCCTAAAAAATCCTAATGTCTTAGAAGGTACTTTAGCTTATATGTCGCCGGAGCAGACAGGGCGGATGAATCGCTCCCTTGATTATCGCACAGACTTTTACTCCCTCGGTGCTACCTTTTACGAACTGTTAACTGGAGAAGTACCTTTTACCACAATAGATGCTCTAGAATTAGTACACTGTCATATTGCCAAACAGCCTATTAAGCCCCATGAGATTAACCCAGAAATTCCAGAAGCTATTTCAGAAATTGTGATGAAGCTGATGGCAAAAACTCCTGAAGAGCGATATCAAAGTGTCTGGGGAATTCAATTTGATTTAATCTGCTGCCTAATGCAGTTAGAAGCTAACGGTAAAATCGAAGAAATTATACCGGGGGAAAATGATATTGCTGATAAATTTCAAGTCTCCCAAAAGCTATATGGCAGACAGGAAGAAGTTAAGACTTTACTTGCTGCTTTTGAACGAGTCGCAGTAGGCCAAAACCAAGACTCGCCTTTGCTAACTTCATCCTTGAGCGTTCAACATTCAGAAATGATGCTGGTAGCGGGAGAAACAGGCATGGGTAAATCAGCTTTGGTGAGCGAAATCTCCCAGGAAATCGCAGAAAAACGGGGCTATTTCATCAGCGGAAGTTTCGATCAATTTCAGTGCGATATTCCCTATTCTGGTCTCATCAATGCTTTGCAAGAATTAGTAGGGCAGATATTAACAGAAAACAAAACCCAGCTCAAAGTTTGGCGAACAAAAATTTTAGCTGCTTTTGATGATAGTGGAGAGGAAATTATCAGTGTAATTCCCCAATTGGAACTAATCGTTGGCAAGCAGCCAGCAGTTTTGGAGTTAGAAGCAAAAAAAGAGCAAAATCACTTTAGCATAGTCTTACAAAAGTTTCTGCGGTTGTTTGGCTCAAAAGAGCATCCCTTAGTCATTTTTCTAGATAATTTGCAGTGGGCAGATCCTGCAACTTTTAAGTTTATTGAACTAATAATGATGGATGCTGATACGCAATACTTATTTTTAATTGGAGCGTATCGGGAGCAAGAAGTCAATCCCACTCACCCTTTGATGCTGGCTATTGAAAGGCTACGCAAGCAAGGGATAACTATCAATCAAATTACTTTAGCACCCTTAACAGTAGAGGATATTACTGCTTTAATTGTTGATACTTTGCACAGAGACGGGGCAAAAGTAAAATCTTTAGCGGAAGTAGTATTGTGTAAAACTGAGGGCAATCCTTTCTTCGTCAAGGAATTTTTGAAGACGCTGTACGTAGAAAAATTGATAAATTTCCATCTAGAGTGGCTGAGTTGGGAATGGGATGTCGATCGAATTAAGGATTTAGAAGTAAACTTCCCACACTTAGTAACTAAATCTGCCGCTAACGGTATTGTGGACAGGAGTAGAGTCACTAGAAATACGACTACAAGTGAGGGTTCGGGTGAAGTTTTAGATTTAGCAGCAGTGATGAAAGCTTCTCAAGCTATTGCTAGTGAAATTGAGTTGGACAAGTTACTAGCTACTTTGATGAAGATTATGATTCAGATTGCAGGAGCTCGAGTTGGCTATTTAATTTTAGAAACTGACGGTCAATTACTGATTGAAGCTTCTGGTGAGGTGGATGCCGATCGCGTTACGGTTTTACAGTCGATTTCTATTGATAGTCGCGTCCCAAGATCGATTATTAACTATGTGGCTCGCACTAGAGAAATAGTAGTTACAAATAATGCGGCGCATCAGGGTAGATTTACGAACGATCCATTTATTAAAGAACATCAAAGTAAATCTATCTTGTCTGCCCCCCTACTAAATCGAGGTCAACTTAGTGGGATTTTATATCTGGAAAATAATCTTACCGCTGGTGCTTTTACTCCAGAGCGGTTGGAAATATTACAAATGTTGTCTGGACAAGCTGCGATCGCGATCGCTAATGCTAAACTTTATACAGAGGTTCGCGAAAATGAAAGGCGGATGGCTCAATTCCTAGAGGCAATCCCAATAGGAATATCTGTTCACGATCGGGCGGGACAGATTTATTATGCTAATCAGAAAGCACAGAATTTACTTAATATTGAGGTTGTACCAGAAGCGAAAGCCGATGAATTGCCACAAGTGTATCAAGTTTATCAGGCGGATAGTGATGAGTTATATGTAACAGATAATTTGCCGATTGTGCGAGCGCTTAAAGGTGAAAGTGTTAAGGTTGACGATCTAGAAATTCACCCAAATGATAAAGTTGTGCCTTTGGAAGTTTCTAGTACACCAATTTTTGATGAAACTGGTAAAATAGTCTACGCGATCGCAGCTTTTCAAGACATCACAGAACGGAAAAAATCTGAAAAATTATTAGCAGAATACAATCAAACCCTGGAGCGAAAAGTAGAAGAGCGCACCCAAGAATTACAGCGGGAAATCGCAGAGCATAGGCGTACAGAAGCAGCGCTCTACAAAAGTGAATTAGAAAATCGTGCTATTCTTTCTGCTATACCAGACTTGATGTTTCGAGTTAACTCGGAGGGCATTTATTTGGGCTATATTGCTACTAGGGGAATTGTTAGTTTAGTACCATCTGATTATAACCCCATTGGCAAACATATATCCGATCTTTTGCCGCCAGAAATTTCCCAGCGCCACCTAGAAAACCTCCAAAAAGCTTTAGCTACAGGCATCGGTCAAATTTACGAACAGGACATTTTAATTGATGGTATGTTACAATATGAAGAAGTACGGGTGGTAGTGAGCGGAGACAATGAAGCGCTATTTATGATTCGCAATATTAGCGATCGCAAACGAGCTGTAGAAGCTTTACGTCAAAAAAATGAAGAATTGACCGCTGCTCTCCAACAACTCCAAGCTGCTCAACAAGAACTAATTCAATCTGAAAAAATGGCCGCTCTCGGACAACTGATTGCTGGTGTAGCTCACGAAATTAATACGCCTTTGGGAGCAATCCGCGCCTCTATTGGCAATATCACTAATGCTCTCAATAATTCACTTAAACAATTACCCCAGATTATCCAAAAACTATCTCCTGAAAGACAAGCAGATTTTTTCACTTTATTAGAAACTGCCAGAAAAAACCAAGAAATTCTTTCATTTAGAGAAGAAAGGCAATTAAAACGCGCCCTCAAAAAAGAATTAGAAAATAAAAATATTGACGAAGCAGAAACTATTGCAGATACTTTAGTAAAATTGGGCTTTACCCAAGAGATTGCTCCGTTTATAAACTTGTTACAAGAGGAAAACAACACTTGTATTTTAGAAGCTATTTATAATCTATATCTTCAAGAAAATAACAGTCAAAATATTGTGATGGCGGTAGAAAGAGCCTCAAAAATAGTATTTTCTCTGAAAAGTTACGCTCGTAATAATAATTCTGATGAAAAAATTAGAGCTAATGTAAAAGAGGGAATAGATGTAGTTTTAACTATATATCAAAATCATTTAAAGCAGGGAATTGAAGTTGTCAAGAATTATGGGAAAGTACCTGCTATTCTTTGTTATCCCGAAGAACTAAACCAAGTTTGGACAAATCTAATTCACAATGCTATTCAAGCGATGAATAACAAGGGAACCTTAGAGATCAAAATTCGCGAGGAAAGCAATAATATCGTTATCCAATTTACCGATTCGGGTTGTGGCATTCAGCCAGAAATTAAATCCCGAATATTTGAGCCGTTTTTCACCACTAAGCCTGCTGGCGAAGGTAGCGGCTTAGGTTTGGATATTGTCAAGAAAATTATTGACAAGCATCAGGGTAAAATAGAGGTAGAAAGCGAACCAGGGCTGACAGTGTTTAGGGTGTGTCTACCTATTGAAACAACCGTAAATTAGGAGCGTTGTCATGGCTAAGAAAGCAATTTTATGTGTGGATGATGAAAGAATGATTTTGAGCTGTTTAAGAGATCAGCTTACTCATCATTTTGGGAATAAATATACTTATGAATTTGCCGAGAGTGGTGATGAAGCTTTGGAAGTTATAGAAGAGTTAAATGAAGACGGTGTTGATATTTTGATCATTGTCTCTGATTGGTTAATGCCTAATATGAAAGGTGATGAATTTCTGATTAAAGTTCATCAGCAATTCCCCAAGATTGTGACGGTACTGTTGACAGGGCAAGCTGATGAGGAAGCAATCCAACGAGCCCAAAAATATGCTAATTTGCATCGCTATTTACCTAAGCCCTGGGATAAAGAAAGTTTAATAGAAGCCCTTGAATCTGGGTTGGGAAATTGATCTATAGATCGGCATTAGCGATTAATAATTAGATACAATTAAAGGTAATTAGGCTTAGGGTGGAGCTCGCTGCAAAAAAGGTTGTAACTCATAGCTATAGATTGTTGTCAGTTTGCACCAACATTAGCAATTAGCAATTAGCAATTAGCAATTAGCAATATTTCCCTGACGCGATCGCCAAACGGTTGTATAGTACAAAATGAACAGTTGAGCGCTATATGCCTCTCAATTCCTATGTCCGAAATCAACACACCATCTACCATGCAGCGTCAAGTCAAAGGCAAATCACTGCTTAGCATCACCCTCACCCTGATCTCCCTAATTTCAGCAATTCCTCCTGCAATAGCTGCACCTCCCCGCACACCAGATAAAGAAGAAAACTGCGACATTCTGGTAGTAGGAGGTGGGCTTTCGGGTGCAGCTACAGCCTACGAAAGTTTACTCGCAGGCCGCACTGTTTGTCTAACTGAAATTACTGACTGGGTAGGTGGTCAAATTTCCTCCCAAGGTACGTCTGCACTGGATGAAAGGGACACTCAAAGATCGCTTTTATTCTATCCTCGCGGCTACTTAGAATTGCGATCGCGTCTCCAACAGCACTACGGTAGACTAAATCCTGGCGGTTGTTGGGTTAGTTACTCCTGTTTTATGCCTTACGATGGTCATAAAATCTTATTTAGAATGTTGCAAGATGCGGCAAAAAAAGGTAAAGGAACGCTGAAATGGTTTCCTAACACTGTAGTCAAAGATTTAGATATTTCTGGGAATCAAATTAAAGGCGCGATCGCGATTCAGCATCAACCAGCAACCGGCACTCCCCCCATCAACACCGAACCTCTTTCCCAAACCATCGAAGATGCCTATCGATATGAAAATTCCGCGCGATTTAATAAAACGATTATTCGCTTCACAGCTAAGCAGTCAAATCAATCTAACCAAACGGCGAAACCGACTAATTGGTACGTCATAGATGCCACTGAAACAGGAGAATTAATCGGATTAGCTGACGTTCCCTACCGCCTCGGAATCGATGCGCGTTCCTATCTCGAACCTTCTTCAGGTAGCGCAACTGGTGACGCTTATTGCACTCAAGGTTTTACCTATACCTTTGCAATGCAGGCAACTAAGGAACCTCAGACTCATCAAATGCCATCCTTTTATCAACAATATGCTCCTTACTATAGCTATGAATTGCAGCGATTAGCAAGTTTTCCCCTAGTATTTAGCTACCGCCAAATTTTCAGCACTAAACCTGATGAAAAGCGACCTGCCAATACTAAAGACTTTCCCATATATCCGGGTGATATCTCCATGCAAAACTGGACTTGGGGCAACGATTATCGACCGGGAACATCGGCGGATAACTTGATTTATACTCGCGAACAATTGCAAGCTACAGGCCAATTGCAACCGGGCGGCTGGATGGGGGGTTTGCGAACAGAAACTTTGCGGCGCGGTGAAGAAAATGCCCAAGGATTTTTCTATTGGCTAGCACAAGGTACAACTGATTCCCAACTGGGAAATAACGTTAAGAAACCTTACCCAAATCTTAATTATTTAACTGGTTTGGATTCGCCGATGGGTACGATTCACGGGTTATCTAAATATCCTTATATGCGGGAAGGGAGGCGAATAATTGGACGACCCAGTTTGAGTCAGCCTCAAGGTTTTACAGTGTGGGAAGTTGATATGTCTCGTAATAACTTTGCGGCTGATTTTTACCGTCAGAATCTATCTCCTGAACAGTATCGCAATTTGTGGTTAGCTTTGGGTGGTTTAGACGCACCAGCTTTGGCGGTGGGAGAGCAATCTGTAGAGGAAACAAAGTCGCGATCGCGCTCTTTTATTTATCCTGATTCTGTGGGAATTGGTCACTATGCAATCGATTTTCACCCCTGCATGACTAATAGCCCCCCAGAAGCGCCTGGTAATACTGAACGGGAAGGAACTCGCAAGGGTCAAGGTCAAGCTTATCCTTTCCAAATTCCCCTGAGAGCGCTGATTCCGCAGAAAATTGATAATATGTTAGTGGCCGGTAAAAGTATTGCTACTAGCCACACGGCGGCGGCGGCTTATCGAGTACATTCCTTTGAATGGTCGGCGGGTGCGGCGGCGGGAACTACTGCTAGTTTTGCCCTAGAAAAAGGGATTCTGCCTTATCAATTGGTGGATGAATTACCATCTTACGAGCCAAATTTAGAACTGTTGCAAAGGCGATTAGAGGAACATAAAAACCCGATTGCTTTTCCGGGAACTTCAATTTTTAATAGTTCTTGGCAGGACTGGAAATAATATAATGTCGCGCTAGTTATTTGCGCGACATTATAAACTGCTCCTTATCTACATTCCAAATCTTTGACTTATGGAAATAAAACCACCCCTACCACCTTTTACACTGGAAACTGCTCTGATCAAAGTTCAAGCAGCAGAAGATGCTTGGAACACTCGCGATCCACAAAAAGTTGCCTTAGCTTACACAGAGGATTCCCAGTGGCGAAATCGAGCGGAGTTTTTTAGTGGACGTGAGGCGATCGCAGCTTTTCTGCAACGTAAGTGGGCTAAAGAGTTAGATTATCGCCTCAAAAAAGAGCTTTGGAGCTTCACTGATAATCGCATCTCTGTCCGTTTTGAGTATGAATGGCACGACGATTCTGGCTATTGGTATCGCGCTTATGGTAACGAACAATGGGAGTTTGCTGAGAATGGTTTGATGCGGAGGCGAGAAGCTAGTATTAACGATGTTCCCATTCAAGAATCTGAAAGAAAGTTTCGATGGGAGCGTAAACCAACCGTATAAACATAAGCTACAATTAGTTCAAGAATTAAGGTACACTCAATTCTCTATGACTACATTAATTCAACCACCATCTCATGTCGAAGAGCAACGGGTAGTCCTACCCAACGTGACTTGGCAGCAGTATGAGAGCCTATTAACAACTCTTGGAGATTATCCTGGATTACGGCTCATCTACCTTGAGGGAACCCTAGAAATTTTTATGCCCTCTCCTGAACATGAAACGATCAAAAAGGTGCTTGCTAGACTTTTAGAGCGCTATGCGGAGGAGATTGATATTCC
>DATGYA010000547.1:0-5166 GCA_035298405.1 Kamptonema sp.
GAATCAAAGAATAGGCAGATTGCTGCACTCTGTCGTGCAAAAATTTGTAATCTACTTTCACATCTTGCAGTTGCACTGATTCGGATTCCGACTCGACAAATACCAAGGGAATTTTGTAGGCTTCTGACAGGGGCAAAATCAAACCCGCCTGAAGCGCCGGCCACAACTGCGTCCCCGTGACTAATTCTGATGCTTCGTTGACAATGGCTAAAATATCTAAGTTGAAAGTGTTGCCAATGCAAGCGGCAAGTTTTAAGGCTTTCTGAGTAGACTCTGGTAGCTTTTGAATGTTTCTGGCAATCAGTTCGACTACGTTTAAATCGGTAATACCGATGGCTTGGATTGACTCGATATCCCATTGCCATTTGTCGCTGCTGGCTTCATAATTCAGCAGGTTTTCCGAGGCGAGGGTTTTCAGCAGTTGGGTTAAAAAGAAAGGGTTGCCTTGGGTTTTGCTAAACAGGAGTTCGGAAAAAGATTGAATGCGCTTTGTGGCTGCGGATTCATTGAGAGTATCGGCAATCAGTTGGCTAACATGATTGATGGCTAAAGGTTGGACGGTGATGTTGTGGAGATTAGCCCCAGATTCGCGGATTTTTTCTAAGGTTTGAATTAAAGGGTGAGTGGGGTTGACTTCGTTATCGCGATAGGCTCCAACGATCAACAAATATTTGCTATCAGGGTCGCTCATCAGCAGTTGTATTAGTTTCAGGGAGGCTGAATCTGCCCACTGTAAGTCATCTAAAAAAAGCACAACGGGGTGCTGTGGCTGACAAAAGACTTTGAGGAATTGTTGGAAAACTCGATTGAAGCGGTTTTGTGATTCTGTTGGCCCTAATTGTGGCACTTCTGGCTGGGGGCCGATAATAAATTCTACTTCGGGGATGACATCAATAATAACTTGGGCGTTGGGGATGAGGGCATCTAAGAGTTGATGTTTCCAATTGGCAATTTGTCCGGCATTTTCTGTGAGTAATTGGTTGATTAAGGATTGAAAAGCGGTGATGATGGCTGAGTAGGGAATGTTGCGGTTAAATTGGTCAAATTTGCCGGAGATGAAGTAACCGCGTTGGCGTACTATGGGTTTGTGAACTTCGTTGACGATGGCGGTTTTACCTATGCCGGAATAACCGGATACTAGGATCATTTCACTGCCGGAAAGGGAAGGGGAAGGGGTAAGAGTGGATTCCTCGGTTTGAACCCCCCCGGCCCCCCTTGGTAAGGGGGGGGTAAGAGTGGATTGTTGTGCTTCTAAAGCCCCCTTAGTAAAGGGGTTGGGGGTATCTGAGCTTTGAACCCCCCCAGCCCCCCTTGGTAAGGGGGGGGTAAGAGTGGATTCCTCTTCTTCTAAAGCCCCCTTAGTAAGGGGGTTGGGGGTTAGAGATGTCGGGGTAAGAGTGGATTGGCTGATTCTTTCAAAGGCGGCTAGTAATTCTATTACTTCCTGTTCGCGGCCGTAAAGTTTTTGTGGAATCAGAAGTTGGCTACCTTTGTCGCGGCTGGCAATGGCAAAAGGTGCTATTGTTCCTGTAGCAAGCAACTGATTTAAACAAGTTTCTAAGTCAAATTTTAATCCGGCTGCACTCTGATATCTCTCTTCGGCATTTTTCGCTAACAGTTTCATTACGATATCAGAAATAACTTGAGGAATTTCTCTGACTTCACCAAGTGGTAAAGGCTGTTTAGCTAAGTGACAATGGATTAATTCCATCGGATCGACCGTGACAAAAGGTAACTGACCCGTCAGCATTTCGTAAAGAGTTACTCCTAAAGAATAATAGTCTGTACGGTAGTCCATAGAGCGATTCATTCGCCCGGTTTGTTCTGGGGAGAGATAGGCGAGAGTCCCCGCCAATTCCGAGGGATTGCTAACAGATTGATTCTCTTGTTGGAGGCGAGAGGAAATGCTAAAGTCAGTGAGTTTAACTTCACCTGTAGTGGAGTTAATAATAATATTGCCGGGTTTAATATCTTTGTGAATAATTCCCTGGCGGTGCAAATAATCTAAGGCATCTATTAAGATGATGGCAATTCTCAGAACTTCTGTTACAGGTAAGGTTTGGTTAGTAAGTAACTGGTCGAGGGAGGAGCCGCCAAAATCTTCTAGGATTAGGGCAAAGCTGTTACGATAGTTTTCTAAGCTATAGACTTTCGTGATGCTGGGACAGTCTAGGGGTTGGGCAATTTTGTATTCATTTCTGAGGCGGGTGACTTCTTCCAGGGTGGGGTACTCGGATTTGAGGAGTTTAACGATCGCAGGTTGTTGGTCTGCTTCGCGGTAGCCTCGATAGACTAGACTTTTTACGCCGCTGTGAATTTCTTGTACAATGCGATATCCGTTAAGTCCGAGCATAGTCTGTGCGCTAGTTGCTATTGTGCTTTTTGTGATATTAACCTATCGGGAGTGAAAACCACTGTATCATCAAGAAAATCCGTAAAAATTCACATTTTGCACCACGATCAAAAAGCTGTAGATACAAGGGGCGGGTTCGCCAACAATATATAACGATAACCAACAATCTAAATAAACGCGCCCCGACAGCATTTAGAATGATACAATGCCCAGTCAAAGGGATAATGATATTATTTTTCTTTCTCAAAAAATGGCGATCGCCTTGTAGGATAGAGAAACTGCGATCGCTCCCAATCTTAATGACCGACGACCAACAGCCAGAAGCCCGCCAAATTCTCAACGTCCTGACATCAACCCCGTTTGAGCAATGTCAACCGCTCGATCGAAACTTCGCCAGCATTCCACCTCGTCCTGGACTTTATGCTGTGAGACATCGCACTGAAGGACTTCTTTATATTGGAAAAACCAAAAGTCTGCGCGGTCGTTTCACTGGCGGTCATAAAGCCTTCCTATGGGCATGGCTCGATCTATATTCCCATGAAGATGTCAGGCTTTCCTTTTACATTCTCTCACCTTGGAAAAACCCTGCGCTACTATTAGAATTAGAAGCAATTATCTTGCGATCGACAGAGCCACCTTATAACGCGCTAATTCCGATGGAGAGGTAGATTTATGCAGACCACTAACCTAGAGCAATTATCTGCTACTGACGCTCAGACCATCCTCGCTTGTCTACCCGATCGCATTCGCACTGCTCTTATTACTCGTGCGGCTACCATTGATTATCCCATCGAAGCTGTTGTAGAAATGGCGATCGCTAGTTTCCTAGACTCTGAAGCCTTGGGCTTTGCTGACTGTCAGCCAGGGCGCGGTCAATAAGTTGCGGATTGAGAGTTAAAAGAACGCCTCTGCTTTAGAATAACAACAAAATCTATATTTCCCACCACAGGGAGCTAGGAGAAACTTATGGCATTTCCCCAGGATTGGAGAAGCGCTGAAACCGCAATATCTCGGTTAATTTCTCAGTCATGGTTAGATCCAGAACTGTACAACAACTTACTCACTCGACCCACCGCCACTCTCCGGGAGGCTGGATTAATTGAAGACTTCGTAGAAGTCCGCATCAATCAGGCTCCCGATGCATTTCCCGTCCTTCTAGGTACTTCAGGGGAGACGGTGATTTATGTCCTCCCCCTACCTCCCAAACCCGACGCTCTGAGCGATGAACAGATTACGGCTTGGCTAGAGCAGCGGGCAGAGATAGCCCCTGGTTCGGCTCCTAAGTGTAGCTAAAGTCCCTTTAGCTTGTCTTTGGCTGCACCCGTAGCTCGTCAGTTTTTCAGCCCCGCTGGGCTCTCTAGTTGCAGCGGGGACGTTTGAGGAGAGTTGGCTTTTCTGGTGAGCGAGAGAGGGTTGACAAGCGGATGGGACTGTTGTATCGTATCCGCATTAATTGCCCGAACAAGATTAGGTTGATCTAACAGAGGAATATAATAATCATGTCAGTTTTGCAACAAGATTTGACAGCAAGCGAACAGGAAATGTCGAAGGCGAAGATCGCCTTGGCTTGGTTAAACGGTGTTGCTGAAGGTACATTGTCGAATGGTTCGCTATAGGAGGTTGTATGATGACTTTACAAGAAATTATCGCTCAGGTCGAGAGTTTGTCAATAGAAGATCGGGATTACTTATTTGAGTTAATTCGTAAGAAACGTGAGGAATCTGGAGGAACCACTTTTTGGGAGGGACTGCAAAAATTCAGAAAAACCATTGAAGATGAAGGTATTGTTTTTAATGACGATGATTTCTCTAATTTACGAGATAGAGGTGTAGGACGAGAAGTTAACCTATGACTCTCCAGTATTTAATTGATACAAATACCTTGTCAGAGCCAACGCGACGTATTCCTAATGCTAGAGTTTTGGAAAAGCTGAATGTTCATAAATCAGAAATTTCTGTTGCTAGTGTTGTTGTCCATGAGCTTTTATATGGTTGTTGGCGTTTACCAGAATCTAGGAGACGAGAAATCTTTTTGAACTATATCCATGAATCAGTTTTAAATTTACCGATCCTTGATTATGATTTAAAGGCAGCCCAGTGGCACGCACAGGAAAGGGCTAGGTTATCGAAGATTGGTAAAACTCCTGCCTTTGCTGATGGACAGATTGCGAGTATTACTTACTGTAATAGTTTAGTATTGGTGACTAATAATGTCTCTGATTTTCAGGAATTTGATAGTTTAAGGATTGAAAATTGGTTTGTTAGTTAAATGGTAAAATCCATTCAAAAATTGTATTAATTATATTAAACACCTTTCAGGATGCTCTACCAACCAAAGTTTAAAAATTGCTTCACCGTCGAAATCATCAAATCGGTGGGAGTATTCCTAATCTCCGAGTCAGATTCCTTCGTCCTCTCCGGCCCCCTTTACGAACTATTAACCCCCTTAATCGACGGCCACAATACCTCCGATGAAATCGTCGCCAAACTGCGAAGTCAAGCCTCACCCGCAGAAATTTACTATACCCTAGCTCTGCTAGAAAAACAAGGCCACCTGATCGAAAACCACACCTCCCTCCCCCCAGAAACCGCCGCCTTTTACACCCTCTTAAACATCTCCCCTCAGCAAGCCACATCGCGCCTGCAATCCCTCAAAGTTGCCGTTATTTCCTACAGCCAAATTCCCACAGCAGCCTGTATCAGCGCCCTAGAAACCCTCGGCATTCAAACCTCAACCACCGCCGAAATTACCCTAATCTTAACCGACGATTACCTGCAACCAGAACTCAACGAATTTAACCAAAAAGCCCTCCC
>DATGYA010000548.1:0-1638 GCA_035298405.1 Kamptonema sp.
CTCGATAGAGAGGAATCATTGCCTCTTGTTCTTCGCTCAGTCCAGTGATGATGCGTTTTGGCATCTCAGTTTTGCGTCTTGGCATATTCAATGCAAGTTAGGGAAAGAAACCTATTTAATTTTAAACTACCCAGGCGATCGCTCTATCCAAAGATATATTTACAGGAGCGATCGCAACCAGCATCACTTTTGTATAATAGGGGAATCTTACCTGTCGTCACACGACTTGAGGCACTGAATGAATAACTTATTAACTCGTATTACCCAAACACCCGGTCAGTGCGGTGGTCGCCCTTGCATTCGAGGCATGAGAATTCGGGTAAGCGATATTTTAGAAATGCTGGCAGAAAATGTTAGTGTTACTGAAATTTTAGAAGACTTCCCCGATTTGGAATCTGAAGACATCCAAGCCTGTCTGCTATTTGCCGCCCGACGCACTGATTTCCCTCGTTTAACAGCATGAACATTTGGATTGATGCTCAGTTACCTCCTACCTTAGCAAGTTGGATCGCTAATACCTTTAACATACAAGCTTCGGCACTACGGGATATTGGGTTAAGGGACTCAAGAGATATAGAAATTTTTGAAGCGGCGCGAACTTTTAATGCAGTAATTATGACAAAAGATGGTGACTTTGTTGACTTGGTCTGTCGGCTAGGAACGCCGCCCCAAATTCTTTGGCTGACTTGTGGCAATGTCACGAATCGTTACCTGCGTCAACTTCTCATTGTCACGCTACCCGACGCATTGGAAAGATTACGAGAAGGAGAATTGATTGTAGAAATTAGTAGCACACCCTAAGCGATCGCTCTATTCAAAGATACATTTATGGGGGCGATCGCAACAGCACCACTTTTGTATACTTAATCCGATGAGATGAGAATTACTTCATTATTTGCAGCAGCCTCGTTGAAGAAACGAACTAGATAATCATGAACACGCATTAAACGCATCCAAGATTCTTCATCCCACTCCTCCCCCTGGAAATAAATTTCTGTATTTCCACGACTATCAAATCTAGTTCGCAAGTCTTCTATCGAAACTTGATTCAGAGCTTGAGCAACCTCGTTAACTTCATCAGGTCTTAGGTAACGAACATAACCATAGGTAGCCTCAAACTCGGTTGGCGTACCGCCCAACACTACATTACTCAGCGGTGGTTCAGCTTGAGTTTCATCAAAGGCAATCTCACCAGTCAACAGATAATGAATTGCTTGCCAATCTTTTTCGATGGAGAGTTGGGTTTTAGTCGTGTCTAGATTCTCTTCATAAACACTTGCTTTATCTCGATATAACGCTTCTCGCGCTTGTGTTGAGATTTCTTGCATCAACTCACGGTCATTCTGAGCTTGAGCCTGTATCAAGCGCTCAAATAGATCCGTAGAGCTTGAGTCCTCACTATAAAAAAATTCCTCAGCCAATTTAGGATTGCCTTGAAGTTCAACAAATTTTTCTGGTGATATGCGTCGATAGCTAACTGTAATTCCCATCGTTCTGAACCCGATCGCTTAATATGTTGCCAACTCATCCATAATTCCCAGCCACCATCAGCCAACGTTTAAATTTTACCAACCAAAACCGTTTTCTACCTTATTTCGCAAACAAATACAATTAGCTATTCATCGCCGCCTCTGTTAT
>DATGYA010000549.1:0-5273 GCA_035298405.1 Kamptonema sp.
GGCGCTGGTAACAAAATCATCAGCAATAATCCTAAAGAAACTAATCCCCAAAAATCACGCCAGTTATCCAATTCACTAACATCATTGAGGGCTGGTTCATCATTAAGCGGCATTAAAAATAAAAGCAGTGCCCAAAGTAAAAGCCCCGATTCCAATAAAGCAAGTAGCAACATTAAAAATCGCGCAATTTGCCCGATCGCCATGCTAGCCCGCTGACCAAACATAGCGTGGACAATGTGACCTCCATCTAACTGTCCTACAGGTATTAAATTAAAGGCTGTCACTACCAAACCTATATAACCTGCCACTGCTACTGGATGTAAATTAATAGCATTGTTAGCTGTAAAAGCACTGCCCAGTGTTAATTTACTGAGCAAAGCTAACAATAGTGAAAAATGGGGATTGAAAGAACCGAAGTTTAACATTCCCGATCGATCGGATAGGGGAACAACAGTGGAGTTAGCTAAACCCCAAATAAAAAATGGTAATGATACTACTGCTCCAACTACGGGCCCGGCAATGCTAATATCAAATAAAGCTTTGCGGTTGGGTATGGGAGTTTGCATCTGAATAAATGCGCCAAAAGTACCGATGAAAAATGGTATGGGAATAAAGTAGGGCAGGGTAGAGCGAATTTTGTAAAATCTAGCTGCTAGATAGTGACCGGATTCATGTACTCCTAAAATAATAGTCAGGGCGATCGCATAGGGCAATCCCTTTAGCAATATTGATGAATCTGCCTGCAAAGCTTTCTCAGTCACACCTGCAATTTGTGCTCCGGCAATTGTGGTGGTAAATAAGGTGATTAGTAACAAACTCAGAGCTAAAATTGGTCGAGTTAAACGTTGACTATGGAGAGAATTTTGGGCATTTTTCTTGAGGGGGTTGGGAACTAAGGCGAA
This sequence comes from Kamptonema sp., assembly GCA_035298405.1. GTDB lineage: Bacteria > Cyanobacteriota > Cyanobacteriia > Cyanobacteriales > Microcoleaceae > Kamptonema. The sequence goes on from DATGYA010000549.1 coordinate 903, forward strand.
AAAGGGTTGACCGCTAAGACTGTTTTGAAACATTACTAAAAAGCGATCGCCAAAATACCTCTCCACATTCTGCCTAATCGTCTGATACGCTGCCTCCGGATTCGTCCGCAAATGCCCCCGACAAATTACTGCTTGGGGTCGGTATTCTAAATGTTGTAGGTAGTAAACTGACCAAGGAAAACACTCTCGTAGGTTTGCTTCCTCTGCTTTGTCAATGGGGCGTATGTTCTGCCGTTCCTTGGTAGCGATCGCATTACCCGTCTCAGTCGTCTCAGCATTAGGTACGGGTGGTTCTTTGCGCCCCCACAGCAGCAGTAACCAATACAAAAAAGGGCAAATTACCAAAGGCGCGATCACCAATTCTGGAGGTAACGGCTGGCGCGAACCATGAACTAAAATCCAGGTACTCCAAATCAACCCTGGTGTCATCATCACCAACCACAAAATCCAGATAGGAGTTCGGGTGATGCTGCTGACGCTGCGCCGCAACATCAAGTATGCGATCGCACCCAGTAGTAGCAACCATAATAGAGATAGCATAATATTGATTCCAATCCGTGTAAATGCTTCCTTGACACAACAGAGCTCTACATCCAAACCACCCAGGCTGGTACTCGAACACATCTTTGCTTTCCCACCCAACCGGGATACGCTGGGAGCAACAGCCTACTTCATTGTAGAAAATGAAATCAACATTCTGGTTGATAGTCCTGCCTGGGATGAGGCAAACCAAGCATTTTTGCGTTCTCAAGGTGGCGTACATTGGCTATTTCTCACACACCGAGGCGCTATTGGCAAAGCAAAGGAGATTCAGGAAGCGATGGGGTGCGACATCGCCATTCAAGAACAAGAAGCTTATCTTTTGCCTGGATTAAATGTAACGCCATTTGGTCAAGAGTTGACGCTTAGCGATCGCTGCCAAGGTTTTTGGACTCCTGGCCACTCTCCGGGCTCGTCTTGTTTGTATTATGCTGGCAGCGGCGGCGTACTATTTACAGGCCGTCACTTGCTACCTAATCCGCAAGGAGCCCCCACCCCGCTGCGGACTGCTAAAACTTTTCACTGGCCCAGACAAATACAAAGCGTTCAGTTGCTGATCGATCGCTTTTCCCCAGAAACTTTAGAGTATATTTGTCCTGCTGCGAATACAGGGCTATTGCGGGGGAAACGCGCGATCGCGTCAGCATACCAGCAATTAGCCAGTCTGGATTTAGTAGCTTGTTTGCAGGCAAAATTAATATTGTGAAAACCAACTTTTAAACATAGAACTAAGTAGAAGGAAGAAGGAAGAAGGAAGAAGGAAGAAGGAAGAAGGAAGAATGCTTATACAGCAAACTTTTTAGCCCTCGGTACTCAAATACAAACAGTAATTGCCGAGCAATTTTATCTCTAGAGAATCACAAACTATGTCCGTACCTACTAGCCCATCAAGAGTATTCTGACAATCCAACTGCGGTAAATATTCCCCAAATGCCATCTTTTTAGAAAACATCGGCAAAAATGGATTTAAAGCATTTTCCGGGTGATTTTCGCTATGCTCAATCAAAGCTGAATGCCACTTATCAGGCGAAATTAGTTCTAAAGAATAACCCAAAGAACAGAGCGAATTAAACAGTACCCGCCAAGTAATTGGCTGCGGATTGACTAAGTTAAATACCTTGGCTGCGGATTCTTTCTGCCGCGATAGATGAACAATCGCTTGGCTTACATAATCTACAGGAGTCCAGTCTACTATCGTGTCTAGTTCCGGCGCTATTCCCATTTGAATACAACTTTTGATGATTGCCCAAATCATTTGATTTGGATTAGGAATACCTGTACTTTGGTTTCCGATAATTTCTCCGGGTCTGTAGATACACACAGGAAGTCCGCGATCGCGTGCCTGCGTAACCAACTGTTCCGCCACCCATTTACTCTGACCGTAGCCCAATGCTTGCTCAAGATGTGAGGTATAAATCAGGGGATCTGATTCTCGAACCACCTTAGCTTGTGAATAAAGTGCAGCGACAATCGCGTAAGTAGAAATATAATGTACTGGCTTGACTTTGTTTTGACAAGCTAACCTCAAAACTTCCTGAGTTCCCAGAACATTTGCTGCCTTTAACATCGAATAGGGATAAACAAAATTTACCCATGCACCGTTATGATAAATAACATCAATCTGATTAGCAAGAGCATAAAACTGCTGCTCATCAAGACCCAAACGTTCAACCGATAGATCGCCGATAACAGGAATAATTCTTTCGGTGTGCTTTTGATGACCTAAACCATAGGATTCTAGCTGGCTTTGAATCCGCTGCTTGCCTTCAGTAAAATTAGCAGAACGAACCAAGCAATAAATATTTGCTGAAGTTTGTTTGAGGAGTTCGTGAAGTAAATGACTTCCAATGTAACCAGTAGCCCCCGTCAAAAAGATAGAATCTGGGCTAGTAACAAACTCAATTGGGAATGTTTTAGGGTAAATGGTAGCATCGAGTACCGCTTCCGCCTTGATATTGATAACATTATTTGTGACAATTGCATCGGAAGTTTGCTTCTGAAGCTGCTTCGCGATCGCACCCGCAAGTCCTGCTACTGTAGGTGAATCTAACAAGCAATCTAATGACACATCTACACCTGTCGTTTTGCGTACTTGGGAGATGAGTTGGACAGCCAGTAGCGAGTCTCCTCCTAAATCAAAAAAATTATCCTCGATTCCTACTTTCTCAACTCGGAAAAATTGCTGCCAAATTTGGGTAATAGCTTGCTCTAGCTGAGTCTCAGGAGCCACATAAGTATTACTCAAATTGCGGCGCGGTTGTGTTATTTGAGATATATCTTCTGACTCTGATTCTTTTAAAGAACCAAGCAAAGCGGAGACAGAATTTTGCTGAAAAACAGACTCTAAATCTCGTGTCGAGACAATCACCTGATGCAGCGTATTTGCCAGAACCCGTTGAAAAACCTCTATACCTTCACTAGGTAACAACCCCTGATTCAGGTGTTTAAGAATTACATTTTGAACTTCTGCTTGCTTATGTTTGCTATTAGTAGCTAAAGATTGACTGCTGCGAACAGTTTCATTTCCTAGCGAAGCATTTATCCCCTCAACAATCTGTACTTTCACCGCCGCTTTATTCTCTAGAGATACCACAACTTTACCAATATGTTTAGCTCGCGCCATATAATCAAAAGCACTAGCTATTTCAGTAATTGGAAATACCTGCTGTGGCAGTGGACTCAGACTACCATCTTGGAAGCATTGAACGACTTCCCGCAGGATCGAATTAAAGTTAGGAAGGTTTGGCTCTACTGTGATGGCAAAAAACGATAAGTTATTATCAAAAGGTCGCAAACCCAACTGACTATTCTCATAAATATCCCGTTTACCGATTTCTAGAAAACGTCCGTAGGGTGCTAGAAGCGAAAGACTCTTAGGTATAAATTCCCCATTTAAAGAGTTTAATACTACGTCAACACCTTTGCCACCAGTGCGTTTCATTACTTCATCGGCAAAAGCCAAAGACCTAGAATCCATAATATGCTCAATGCCAAGAGAATGCAGAAACGCTCGTTTTTCCGGTTTTCCTGCTGTAGCAAATATTTCTACACCTAACATTTGAGCAATTTTAACTGCCGCCAAACCCACACCGCCAGTAGCAGCATGAATGAGAACTTTTTCGCCCTGGGAAAGTCTGGCTAATTTCACCAAAGCATAGTAAGCAGTCATAAAAGCTACGGGAATTGTTGCTGCTTCTTCCGCACTCAAATTAGCTGGTTTTGGCGCTACCAATTTAGCCGCAGTTGTGGTAAATTGGCTATAGCAAGAAGAACCAAAGGCAATAACTTCATCTCCAATCTGAAAGTTATCAACTCCTGCTCCTAGTGAGACAATTTTGCCTGTACATTCCCATCCAAATTTTTTAGGTGTATCAGGTTGAAGAGGAAGCATCCCTAATGCGAGTAGGACTTCCTTAAAGTTAAGGCCAGTGGCAGAAACTTCAATTTCTACCTCACCAGGGCCCGGTTTCTGGCGCGGTGCAGACTGAAATGTTAAGGTTTCTAACAAACCTGGCGATCCTATTTCTAAAGAGAAGTTTTCGATTGTTAAAGCAGACTTATTTGAATTTTTACTCGCAATTTCGGCACGATCTATGCTTCTGATAGATAAGTCTTCAATTTCAATAATTCCCCTTCCTTGTTCATCTGCGATCGCAATGTTAAATTTCAGGTTTTTTTGAGCAGATTGTCGCTGTTTTTCCCACTTGATATAACTGTATAACTTGGCAGGTAAAGTTCCTTGGATTCTCAGTCTTTTATAAGAAAATGGCAGATAATCACCACCATGTTTTAAGCTCATAAAATTGGTGGCGGCATCCAACAATGCTGGAT
>DATGYA010000550.1:0-7412 GCA_035298405.1 Kamptonema sp.
CCTCTCTCGCCGCCCCTTTCCCAGAGATAAATCGGGTTTGTTAATCGAAACCCCTTATCAAAGTTTGGATTTACAGGAATATCCCGAACAAAACCGCCAAGATATCCGCACTTATATTGAGAACTACCTAACTCCCCACCATTTAACGGAGGAACAATTCTGCGAAAGACTCACCGATGAAAGTGAAAATAACTTTATGTACCTGAGTCAAATTTTACCAGGAATTGCTAATAATATTTATCCCGAACCCTTCCACTGGCAACCCCTACCGCCGGGATTAGAAACCTACTATCAAAGCCATTTAGCGCGGATGAAAAACTCCGATTTCTCTGCCATTGAATTAGCATTATTGAGGGTATTGGCGGCAGAGAAACAGCCTTTATCCGTAGAAAGGATGGCGGCGGTAATTAATGAAGATGAGTATGATATAGAGGAAGTATTAGAAAATTGGATTGAATTTTTAATCGGACAATTGATAGATGGTGAAATTCATTATCGGCTGTATCATCGCCATTTTCAAGAGTGGTTATTGACGAATATTAGTCAATAATAAATCTGTCATTGCGAGGGAAGCGAAACCATCGCCAGATTTTGATATTGCTTCACGGGTTTCGCAATGACAAATACAGGACTTATCTAACAGTATAGCGTTTCTCAATTATATAGGTACGCAACCACCCCCGTCTTGCAAAGGGGAGGAGCCGGAAAAGCCCCCTTTCTAAGGGGGTTGGGGGTAGAGCTACTGTACCTCACCAGACAGAGAAACGCTATATATCAACTATGTCAACTCTGAATTATTCCCATTTTTTGAAGGAATAAAGCTGATAAACTCATCAAGAGAAGTCACCGTAAAAGGTAAATCCAGCAACTCGTCTAATTGCTCGATATTCAACCCTTGTAAGTTAGCTTGTATCTCCGCTGATACCTCACCAAACCGACGCTGAATCTGACGCAAAAGCACACGCAGGTTTTCTTCCTGTCGTTGTTCCCGCGCCATTTGCTGAAACAAAGGAGAATTTTGTAATATTGCCATATCAAATCTCAAAATTTGTCTAACTCTAGCAACTTCAAACACAGAACTGGCAAAAAATCCCAAAAGATTTTCCAATTCCTGCAACTGTTCATCTGCTCGTAAAGCTGTTACTGCTCTCACGATTACAGACTCCTCATCTCCACCTTTGAGTACCGGAACAAAAGGAAGTAAAGGTGTCAGTGATGGCTGAAATGCCAGTTCAACATCCACTTCCCAAAGATTAATCACCCGATAATCTTGACGCGCTATCAATCCCATAAAATTAGACTCATAGCGCGTAGGAATTGTCACAATCTCTTCAGGCTGAAAAATATTCACCAGCACCGGATATACTGGTAAATTATACTTTTCCTGTGCGAGTGCTGCATAGGCCCGCATCCGCCGAGGCATCCGACTGGTATATTGAGATTGTAACTCATTTAAAACTAGAAATTCCCCGTGTTCAGGACTGTATGCTTTAACTAAGACATCGCTTTCGCGGCTCAGCCATTGAAATTCAGCATCAAGAATATTTCTTGCTACCACATCGGGGATATTTGTCACCCATTGTACCCACGCATTGGGAGCTAACCCAATTAAACGTTTGCTACCGATATCTGCTTCAGCCATTACTATTTAAGTACACGCTATTCTATGTTAACTGAATTAATTCCCCCTTAAAATATTATTGCAAAATTGCTTAACAACGTTGATAGCGCATTCCTGGCAACTGCCAAACTAATTCCAATAATTCTAACTGTAATAGAGCGCTAGATACCGCTCCCGGTTCTAACCCTGCTCGTTCAACTATCAAATCAAAAGCAGTAGGTTCAAAGGGAATAACTTCTAATACTTTCGCTAATTCAGGATCTAAAGCAGGTGGGGGAGGATTTTCAGGAAATAGCGACAATTGTTGAGCAGTATCTAATTGAGGAGTTTGAGGAGTATCTAATTGTGGCATAGCTCCTAGCATTTCTAACAAACGCTCCTCGCTTATAAAGCGATCGTTACTAGGTAAAATTGGATGAGCACCTTTACTCAATAATTCCAAACAACCAAAAGAGCGCTCATCATCTAATCTCGCAGTCAAGACATAAACATCCCGACAAAAATCATTTGCCTGATAAGCAGTAATTAAAGCACCGGATTTCTGTGGCGCTTCCATTACTAACACCGCACGACTTAAGCCAGCAATAATCCGATTACGTTGGGGAAAGTGATTTTTATGAGGTTTAGTGCCTGCTGGATATTCGCTAATAGCTAATCCCTGTTCTAAAACTCGTTCAGCTAGCTTTTTATTCGCCGCAGGATAGACAATATCAACACCAGTACCAAAAATTGCTAAAGTCCTTCCGCCGCTGTCTAAACAGCCTGCATGAGCTTCTGTATCGATGCCGGCGGCTAATCCAGAAACAACGGTAAAACCTCTTTTTGCCAAAGCTGCGCTAATTTTACGAGTCCAGCGTTTGCCGTATTCAGAAGGCGATCGCGTACCTACAATCCCCACAGTCGGCGTAATACCTCGATTCTCTTTCAGATCGACTTTACCACGATAGTAAAGCACTGGCGGCGGGTTGGGAATTTCTAACAGTAAGCGGGGATAATCAGCATCAACAGGTGTCCAAAAACATGGGTTTTTCTGTTGATGTTCTTCGAGAAATTTTTCAGGATTAAGGCGGGTTCTTTCGGCGATGACTGCTTCAACTGTCTGCTTGCCAAATCCATTAACTTGCTGTAAATCAGTCGGTTTTGCCGCCCAAGCTTCTGCTAAATTGCCAAAGTGTTGCTGCAACCGATGCAGCGACATTGGGCCGACACCTTTGATTTGCGACCAGGTAAGCCAGTAGGCGCGTTCTTCTATCAAATAATTACCCCTCGATGCACGCTTAGATGATTTTACTAGATCGTGCCAACTCTACTACAAGTTTAAGTTTCCCAATCGATAAAACGGGCATAAATATAAGCAATAATTTCCCCCGTCACTGTCCGAAATCCTTCGCTAGATTTCCACCATGTCTCTGCATCGTAATCTTGGGGTTTGGCTGCGATGATGCCTACTTCTATTTCCGGACTCAAGACTTCTTTAAAAAGCATCCAAGTCCTTCGCGCATGAGCTCCTAATGTAAAGACATCAATCGATTTTACTTTTAAATTAGAAGTTGACAACCAATCTTTTAGGGCTATGGCAGAGGCTAGGGTGCGGTTTTTGATGACGTTGGGTGCAGGGACAGCGACCAATTTGTCTTTATCAAATCCCAGTGCAATACAAGTAGCTGCTGTCAATTCGGCATAATTCTTATATTCTGCGAGGTAGTATCCCTTGCTTAAGGGTAGCCCTGTTGTAATTAATTGGCGATACTCAAATTTTTTAAATTCTGCGATCGCGCTTTCTACTGCATAGTCTGGTAGCCACCCCTCTACAACTAATACATCAGCTTTTACTACTGGCGCATTTACTGCTAGGAATGGATATATATTCTCGATTATTAATATCATTGAAGCTATTAAACATATAATAGTAATTGCCCAGCCTTGCCAGGTAATCACCCACGTCTCTTTCCGTTGGATTAGTTTGATTTTATCTGTTGTTTTTTGGTATTTATTGGGCATTGACTAATTAGTACAAAATAACAATTAACTGTTAACTGTTAACTGTTAACCGTTAACTGTTAACCGTTAACTGTTAACATTTCCTTAAGAATGCAGATAGTCAAAAACACTTTTATCGCCAATGTCTTGCGGGATGGGTTGCCACACTTTTCTGAGGGCAAACACTACAAACAAAACTGCCCATACTGCTAATAAAAATTGTTCCTTGTTAACTGATAGAAAATTCCAGATGTGTCCTAAAATCAAAAAAGGCACGACTGGGGTTAGGAACTTTGTTTCTAAGCGGTTGAAACAAAAAGCTTCCTTGAAATAAATTCCTGTTAAGGCGGCGAAGGTAAAACCGATACTCCAGAGTGTGTTAGGGTGATTGTAAACTGTTAAAGCTAGGGGTTCGCTGTGTTGTATGGTGAGAGTGAGGGCAGCGATACCACCAATTCCCCAAAATATTTGAAGGAGGCGGTGGAGGAGAATCATGTAAATGTGAATGGTGGCTAAGCTGACACCTAATGCTAGAGAGAAACAAACGTAAAGTGGTGTCAAAGCTTGCTGTATAGTTGGGTTATCGCCTTGCCAGAGTATGAGTATAGTAGCGATCGCAAAACAAAAGGCTGCTGCAATTAACCCACTACGATAGACGATTACTCCGGTGCGATCGCTCTGTGTAATCGTAAATTCTCCAAACTGTCCTTGGTAGACTTCCGGTTCTAACGAATCCAGCACTTGCGTCATAGCTTGCTCCTATTTATCAACCATTAAGGTACTAATGCCAAGATATACTTTACTGATAAACCTCATTCGGCGGCTAAAGTCATGTCTAAATTTGATGATAAACCAAATAAAAGCAAATCCGCAGCAGTCGGCCCCGAACTTAAGCCGATTCAGCTTGATGAGACTATTGTAGCAGGAAGAAAGCAAAACACACAAAAAAATATAGAGGTGAATCTCAAGGATCTTTTGGAGGGTTTGGGGAATTTTCATTTCTTCGATTTGGAAGACGACGAGGAAGATTTAGAAGGAACAACATTCGCTCCCGATGAATTTGAGACTAAAATTCAGAAAATTCTGGGTGTGAAAAATATTGATGTTAGCGATCAAACGTTAAAAAAATATCTGCATTACCTCAAGCAAAATATTAAAATGCCCTGCAACCTTACGGGACAAGAAGACTTTTTGTGGGAGGAGGAGTTTGTTTTTGGCTATGGCAATAAAAAAGAGTATGAAAAGCTGAAGAAGACTCGGCCATCTTATACTGATATATTCAAACTGCTACGTTTTGAGGATTTGGTTTCCGAGGAGTCTGGCATTCTCGTAGAGGTGCAGCGCATCAGTGATAAAAAAAAGTTCACACTACCCCTTAGCGATCTGGAAGCAACTGATGAGAGTTCTCCCAACTCTCAGCTATTAGAAGATTATGCAGTTTGGTTTGTTAATTATTTTTAAACCCCTGCTGCATTTTATAACTCCTAGTTAGTTGCTTTTAGATCAAACCGACTTGATTGAACTAAATAGATACCTACTAAGCTGACCGAATAATAAAAAACCCGCCCCGCAGACGAATAAAGTCATAATTTTATTCAATAGGTTTCAATAGAAAAGGGTGCGTTTGATAGCGCACCCTATAGCTCAATTAGTGGCGTACACGGTGGGAATTTATTTAAACGTAGAGACGCGATCGCGACACCGTAGCCATTGCTTCTACCAAACTGCGAACAGCGGCCACCATTGCGACTTCGCTGTTGAGTTGGTTGATTGCAGTACCTACGCCAACCCCAGAAGCACCAGCGGCGATCGCCAAAGGCGCGGTGACGTTAGAGATCCCCGAAGCGCACAACACCGGCACTGACACGGCGCGAGAAATTTCGTAGGCTGCGGCTAAAGTTGGGCCAGCTTTTTCAATGAGTCCCAAAACGCCTGGGTGTACTGGTTTGGCGCTGGTTCCGCCTTCTGTCTGGATGATGTCAGCGCCGGCTTTTACCAACTCTACGGCGAGTTGCACTTGGCGATCGAGTTCTAGGATGTGGGGGACGGTGACAGAAAGGGTGATATGGGGAAGGAGCGATCGCGTTTCGTAAGTTAACGCTAACACTTCTTCGGCTTCAAAACGGCGACCTTGAGCGTAAAAAGTGTCAAAATTGCCGATTTCAATTAAATTAGCGCCTGCGGCTACTGCTGCGACAAATTTTTCTGGTTCCACCGCAGATACACAAATCGGCAAATTTGTCAATTGTTTTGCCATCTGTACCAAGTCGCGATCGGCGGCAATATCAACAAAAGTAGCACCGCCGAGATCCGCTGCTTTAACGGTAGCAGCGACTCGCTCAACATCGAAATTGTTCAAACCACTGATAATTTTGAGAGCTCTGCCTTGCTCGAATGCACGCTGCAATTTAGGATGTACGGTCATGATCGGTTTTCAAGTTTAAAAATTGCTCAGGATCATTGTGACACGAACTTTGGTAATTTGCTGTCATATTTAATCAACTTTGGCTATTAACTCTGGAATTGATTCCCTGGAAGGTTTGTTTTCCAAATTGGGAGTATGATTAAACCCATTGAGGACTCTTTCTAACATCGGTCGCATTTTGGCTACTTGTTGGCCTCGAATAATCAAATCCCACAAAGGTTCAAACTTTTTCCAAGCACCAGCATAAATTAAATGTCGCAGTCGTCGCTCCCAAGTAGTTTTAGTTGAGACTGATTTAAAAATCGCATCCCATTCATAGAAATTTTGATAAGCACGCCAGTAACCAGCTTCTAAAACTTCAGGTGTCATTTTCTTCGGCTTAAATACAACGTGGCGAGTATCATATAAATCCCAATTGTGATTAGTTATGCGCCCTTCTGTCGCCATCCGACGATATAAGTCTGTGTCTGGGTAGGGCGTTAAAATGTGAAAGGTAGCGGTTTCGATGCCATTATTTACTGCCCATTCTACGGTGCTATCGAATACCGTTTCATCATCTTCGTCCATGCCGAAAACAAAGCTACCGTTAATCATTACGCCCAAGTCGTGCAACCGCCGGATTGCCACACTATAGTCGCGATTTAAGTTATGATATTTGTGCTGCTCCCGCAAATTATTTGAATTAAGAGTTTCAAAACCAACAAACAAACTCCTCAAGCCACTTTCTACGGCTTTTTCTAACAAGTTTGGCTGCAAAATTGAGTGAACTGTTCCGGCAGCTTGCCACACTCGCCCCATACCCTTTAAGCCGTCAAATAAGGCGCTAGCAAAACGCACATCTCCAAATAGGTGATCGTCGAGAAAATACAGGTGTCGCCCCGGCAATCGTTCAATTTCTGCTAAGGCGCTATCTACTGTTTGGGTGTAGAAAGATTTGCCGCCTTTGAAGAAAGATTCTTTGTAGCAAAAATCGCAGTGGTGGGGACAGCCGCGCGATACTACTATAGAATTAGGAACTAAGTATAGTTGGCGTTTGATTAAATCGCGGCGAATTTTGGGGATGCCGATTAAGGTGCGATCGCGAGAAGTATAAACTTTTTCTAGTTTTCCTGAATGCCAATCTTTAAGAAATTGCGGCCAAGTATCTTCGCCAGGGCCGAGAAATATAGTATCAGCATGGGCGGCGGCTTCTTCTGGCAGAGAGGTGACGTGGAGGCCGCCGAGGGCTACATAAGCGCCTTTTTTTCGATAGTAATCTGCTAATTCATAAGCGCGGTAAGCTGAGGTGATGTAAACTTGAATTACTACTAAATCTGGTGCGTCATTTAAGTTTAGGGGTTCAACGTGCTCGTCTTGGAGATCGATCTCGTCATCCTCACTGAAAAA